>DASWKS010000640.1:0-1883 GCA_036396495.1 Gemmatimonadales bacterium | reverse complement strand
CGGCCCAGCCGGCCGGTCTCCTCGCGCAGGATATCAAATGCCTGTGCAGAGGGAGGGACCACTCCGTCGTCCAGGGCATCGATCTGCCCCAGGATGATGCTCAGGGGGGTGCGCAGCTCGTGCGCGATGTCGGCGGTCATCTGGCGCCGCAGGTCACGGGCCCGGGCCAGGTCGGAACTCATCTGGTTGAAGGCCGCCGCCAGTTCGCCCAGCTCGTCCCGCGAGCGCACCGGGACGTTCTGGTCCAGGTCGCCGGTGGCGATCGCTCGGGAGGCTGCGGTCAACTCATGGATCGGGCGGGTGAGGGTACGGGTCAGCAGCACCCCCAGCAGAAGCGATAGGCTTCCACCGCCGAGGGCCCCGACGAGCAGCAGCCGGTTGGTCCGGTTCAGGAACGAGAGTTCGGCCGGATTTCGCCCGAATCCTTCCGGCGGGGGGATGAACCAACCAACCACCTGGCTGTCCACCTGGATGGCGGTGGCCCCGGCCAGGGTGGTCGAGGGCACGCTAATCCCCGGGGCGAAGCCCGGGCCGGCGAGCACCACCACTCCCCGAGCGTCGGCCAGAGTAATGGTTCCGATCGGGGCCAGGTATTTTCCACCGGTCTGGGTGATGGCCCCGGTCGGCGGGCCATACTGGCCGGCGGCCTGGGCCGGGACCTCGAATGGGGCCTGGGCGATCACGTCCACCCCGTCCCAACCTTCGTGCAGGACGTAGTAGCCCTGAAGTTGGGCGAGGGTCGACTCCGCATGCCGGTCGAACATGAAACGGCCGAACTCATTCTCGGTCGCCCGGCTGGCAATCACCGCCACCAGGGCCACCCCGGTCAGACCGACGACCAAAAACCCGAGGATCAACTTCATTCCGAGCCGCATGGTCCCTCACTCGCGAGCGAAGCGGTAGCCAACCCCGTAGACGGTCTGCACATAGCGCGGGTTGCGCGAGTTTGGCTCGAGCTTCGCCCGCAGGTTCTTGATATGCACGTCAATCGTCCGTTCGTAGCCTTCGTAGGCTACTCCTTGAATCCGGTCCAACAATTCGAGCCGGGTGTAGGCCCGGCCGGGCACTGACATCAGAGCGGCCAGCAAATCGAATTCAGAGGGGGTCAAATCGACGAACTGACCGTTGACCTCGACCGTGTGGGTTTCCCGATCGAGGGTGATGTCGGCCGCCCGCAGCACCTGGGCGCTGGGCTGGGTCTGGCCGGCCCGCCGCAGAACGGCCCGAATCCGGGCCACCAACTCTCGCGGCCGGAAGGGTTTGGTCACATAGTCGTCTGCCCCAAGTTCCAGTCCGAGGACACGGTCGTCGGCTTCGACCTTTGCGGTGAGCAGGATGATCGGGGTTTCCCGCTCCTTGCGATGAAGCCGCATGAACTCATACCCGTCCATCTCGGGCATCATGACATCCAGCACAATCAGGTCCGGTTTCTCCTGGCGGGCCAGGAAGAGGGCGTCCCGCCCGTCGCCGGCGGAGAGCACCTTGAAGCCCTCCTGGGATAGGTAGGCCTCTACCAGCGTAACCAGTCGCGGTTCGTCGTCGACAACCAGGATAGTCTTGGACACCGGGTTCCCTTCAGGTCAGGGTTCAAATGTGGGACCCCACCCATCGTAGCAAGTATTTGTGAATATATTGTGAAGGACTCGCGAGTTCCGCGTGAGCCCGCTACCCGGACCGGGCAACGAAGTCGAATTCCAGCAGCAACTTTTCATCGACCCCCGCCACCCGGGGCACGGAGGGGATTGTCAGCTCGAAGTCGGAACGTGAGATCGTGGCGGTCGCGTTCCCTTGGATCTCGCTCTCGCTGATTACGCTGATCGTCGCCTCGAAACTGACCGCTTGGGTGACCTCCCGGATCGTCAGATCTCCTGCGATCTGGAGGG
>DASWKS010000639.1:0-24517 GCA_036396495.1 Gemmatimonadales bacterium | reverse complement strand
CCGACGGACGTGGCCGATCGAAAGAGTTGCGAACGGATGAATCCGGCTTCGAGGGAGCGGGGCAATTGCCGACCCAGGTGGACCGTCTGGATGGCGAGGTCAAAAGCTCGCTCCTGGATTGCCCGTGCCCGTGATGAAGTGAGTGCGGCCACCCCGAAAACTCACAAAGCCCACCGCCAAGTAATAACCGAAATATCTCGGTCGGTGGCAAAGATTCCGCATCAATCGTCAATCGGCAATCGTCAATCGGCAATGAGCGGATGAACGCCTCATTGTCCGCCCAAGGCTTCCGCATGCCCGCCGAGTGGTCTCCCCACCGCGGCACCTGGCTCAGCTGGCCCCACAACGCAGCCAGCTGGCCGGGGAAGTTCGAGCCCGTGCCGGGCCTGTTCGCGGAGATGGTGCGGTGGCTGGCGCCGGGTGAAGAGGTACACATCAACGTGCGCGACGCCGCCATGGAGCAGGACGTGCAGTCGCTGCTCCTGGAACGGGGGCTCTCCCTCGGCAACGTCTTCTTCCATCACCTCCCCACCAACGACGCCTGGTGCCGCGATCACGGTCCCGTCTTCGTGCAACGGGACGTCGACGGGCGGCGGGAGCGGCTCATCCTCGATTGGGGCTACAACGCGTGGGGCAACAAGTACCCGCCCTTCGACCTGGACGACACCATTCCGACCCGGATCGGCCAGGAGCTGGGGATCCCCGTGTTGTCCCCCGGCATCATCATGGAAGGGGGAAGCATCGAGGTGAACGGGCTGGGTACTCTGCTCACGACCGAAGCCTGTCTGCTCAACCCCAACCGTAATCCGGCCCTCTCCCAAGCCGAGATCGAGCGTTACCTGCGGGACTACCTCGGCGTGAGCCAGGTCCTGTGGTTAGGCGAGGGCATCGAGGGCGACGACACCGACGGGCATGTGGACGACCTGACCCGATTCGTGGATTCGCGGACGGTGGTAACGGTGCTGGAAAACGACCCGGCCGATCCCAACTACCGGCCACTCCGCGACAACCTCGACCGCTTGCGCACGATGACCGACCAGGACGGCCGGCTGCTGGACATCGTCACCCTGCCGATGCCGCGGCCGCTCTACCACGAGGGCCAGCGGCTCCCGGCTTCCTACGCCAACTTCTACATTGGAAACCGGGTGGTCCTGCTGCCGGCCTACGACCCGCTCCAGGATGAACTCGCCCGCGAGATGCTACAGCGGCTGTTCCCGACTAGGCAGGTGGTCCCGATCGACTGCACCGACCTGGTGTGGGGCCTGGGGGCTTTTCATTGCGTGACGCAGCAGTGGCCGGCATGAGCCATTGACGATTGACAATTGACGATTGACAATTGCTCCGCGGCACTCTGGTCACAGAAACGAACGACGGGCGAGTAATTGTCAATCGTCAATTGTCAATCGTCAATGTAGTCCTAGCCCACGAATCCGGCCGGCCTCCTCCTGTGCCACCCCGTCGCCTCCTGCCAGGCCATCGCCACTCGGCAGAGCTCGGCTTCGCCGAAGAGTTTGCCGATGAACGAGACGCTCACCGGCCCACCCGCCAGGGTGAACCCGCTCGGCAGGACCAGGGCCGGGTGGCCCGTCAAATTGGTTGCCAGCAGCACATTCCCGCCGAAGGAGGGCGTGATGAACACGTCCACCTGCTCGAAGACCTTTTCCATCCGCTCCATCAGGATGGTGCGGGCCCGATTGGCCTGGATGTATTCCACCGCCGGAATGAAACGGGCCGAACGGAAGGCATTGGGCCACGCGTTCGCGACCTGGCGTACCATCTGATCGTCCCGGTTGTCGCGGGTGAGGTCGTCGAAGGCCGCCGCGGCCTCGGCCGACAGGATGATCCGCATGGCCCCGATCGGGAGGTTCCCCGGCATCTCCACCTCGACCGGCGTCACGCCGAGGGCCCGGAGCGCATCCAGCGCGGCATCGTCCAGAGCCTTCTGCTGTCGCTCCTGGTCGAAGGCCGTCTTGAGGTAGCCGATCCGGATGGACGAGAGCGGCCGGACGGGGTCCCACGAATAGGGAGCATCGATGACGGTGGGATCCTTCCCGTCGGTGCCGTGGATGACTTGGAAGACCAGGGCGCAATCCTCCGCGGTACGGCACATCGGTCCGACCTTGTCCATGGTCCACGACAGCGCCATCGCCCCGTGACGACTGACCCGCCCGAACGTGGGGCGCAGGCCGGTCACCCCGTTCCGGGTCGCGGGCGACACGATCGAGCCGAGGGTCTCGGTTCCGATGGCAAATCCCACCAGTCCCGCCGCCGTGGCCGACCCGGGTCCGGCCGAGGAACCGCTGGAGCCTTGCTCGGTATTCCAGGGATTCTTGGTGGTGCCGCCGTACCAGACGTCGCCCATGGCGAATTCGCCCAGCGCGAGCTTGGCCACCAGCACCGCGCCGGCGGCATCGAGGCGCTCGACCACCGTCGCCGTGGCATCGAGCATCTGGTTCCTGAAGATGGGCGAGCCCCAGGTGGTGGGATGTCCGGGGACCGCGAGCAGATCCTTGGCGCCCCAGGGGATCCCGTGGAGCGGACCCTTGTATCGGCCGGCCTTGATCTCCCGATCGGCCGTCTCCGCCTGCCGCAGCGCCCGTGCTTCGGTAAGGTTGACGACACAGAGTAAGGTGGGATCGTACCGCTTGAGGCGCTCGAGATAGAGCCGGGTCAGCTCCACCGCGCCCAGCTGGCGGGTCCGGACCAGCTCGGCGAGATCGGCCAGGGGCAGGAACGCCAGGTCGGCTTCGGACGAAGGTCGGGCCACCTTGCGAGCCGGCCGGCGACCCGGCTTGGCGGCGGGCCCGCCGGCCGGTCGGCCGGGAAGCACCGGACTGAACCGGATGGCCGGCGGAATGTCGTTAGGCAGCGGCAGGCTGCGCAGCTGCCGGTATGACTGCAGCGTGTTGTTCAGGTTGTCGAGCAGGAGGTCGCGCTCGGCCTCGGTGAACTCGAGGCCCGAGACCTTTTCGGCGGCGGCCACCATCTCGCGGGTCACCACCTTGGGAGCCTGCTGCTGGCCGCCGGCGGGGGCCTGGGCGTGGAGCCGGCCCCAGAGGGCGTCGGGGAATACCGGGTCGGCGATGCCGCTTGCGACGCAGGCGGCGAGGAAACTGCGGCGGTCAACCATGTAGGCTCCTGTCGGTCCCATCCGGTCGGAACACATCGGAACGGTCGGAAGAGTCGGAACCGGCCTTCCTATCCGCTCAACCCCAAATCGTTCGACCGGCGACAACCGTACGCACGCACGCGTTCGGGCGGAAGTGGTACAGCCAATGGTTGACGTCCGGGGCATCGATCACGGCAAAATCCGCCGCTTTGCCCGGCTCCAGAGAGCCGCACTGGTCCTCGACCGCGATCGCGCGCGCGGCGATGCTGGTGGCGCCTTTGAGGGCCTCCGCCGGCGTCATCCGCTGCAGGGTGCACGCGAGGGTGAGCGCCAGCGGCAGATGATACGACGGGGCCGAGCCGGGGTTGAAATCGGTGGCGACCGCCACTAGGACCCCGGCCTCGATCAGGGCGCGCGCCGGCGTGGCCGGCTGCCGCAGGTACAGGCTGGCGATCGGCAAGCTCACGGCAACCACGCCGGCCCGCCGCATCGCATCAATACCGGACGCCCCGATGTGCTCCAGGTGATCGGCGGACGCGGCACCCAGCTCGGCGGCCAGCTCGGCTCCGCCGCCCCGGCTCAGTTGATCGGCGTGAAGCTTGGGCCTGAGTCCGGCGTCGCGGCCGGCCATGAGAATGCGGCGGGCCTCTTCGATCGTGAATGCGCCCTCCTCGACGAACACATCACAGAATCGAGCCAGTCCTCGGGCCGCGGGAATGATCCGGTCGGTGATCAAGGCGATGTAGTCGTCCCGGTGTCCGTCGTATTCGGGTGGGATGGTATGCGCGGCCAGCAGGGTGGGCACGATGCGCTGGGGACCTTCGCTCGCCAGGGTCGCATAGACCTGCAGCAACTTGAGCTCACCGGCCAGGTCCAACCCGTACCCGGTCTTGCATTCGACCGTCGTGACGCCCAGGGCGGCCATGCCGCTCAGGAAATCCCGGCAACGGAGCACCAGCGCCGCCGGGTTCAGTCCCCGGGTGCGGTTGACGGTCGAGACGATGCCACCGCCCCGGGCCGCGATGTCCTGGTAGCTCGAGCCCAGGATCCGCAGCTCGAACTCGTCGGCCCGCCAGCCGCCGAAGGCCAGGTGGGTGTGACAGTCGACCAGACCCGGGATGACCAGCCGGCCAGCGGCATCGTCCGCCGGCCAACCGGTGTACTGCGCCGGCAGGTCGGCTTCGGCTCCGACCCAGACGATCCGATCCTCGGTCCAGACCAGGGCGGCGCGGGGGATGGAATGGATGTCGGCCTGGGAGCCGTCGGCGCGGCATTGCGCCAGGAGGCCGATGTTGCGGAGAAGGGGCAATAGGGATTCAGTGACGATTGGCGATTGACGATTGACGATTGCTCAGCCGGCAATCTCGTGAGGAGACAAGCGCCGGCGGTGATCAATTGTCAATCGTCAATTGTCAATCGTCAATGGCGGGCTCACCGGTCCAGCATTGGTAGATCCACGCCTCGCGACCGCGCGACGTCGATGGCTGCCTCATACCCGGCATCCGCATGGCGCATGACGCCGGTGCCGGGGTCCGCCGTGAGCACGCGCTCCAACCGGTTCGCGGCCCGGTCGGTCCCGTCGGCCACGACGACCATCCCGGCATGAATCGAGTACCCGATGCCGACCCCACCTCCGTGGTGCAGGGACACCCAGCTCGCGCCGCAGGCGGTGTTCAACATCGCGTTGAGCAGAGGCCAGTCGGCGATTGCGTCCGACCCGTCCTTCATGCCCTCGGTTTCGCGGTTGGGCGACGCCACCGAGCCGGTGTCGAGATGGTCCCGTCCGATGACGATCGGCGCCTTCACCCGACCGGTCTTGACCAGCCAGTTGAACTTGAGGCCCATCTCGGCCCGCTCGCCGTATTCCAGCCAGCAGATCCGCGCCGGCAGACCCTGAAAGTGCACTTTGGTCCGGGCTTGGCGGATCCACCGACCCAGCGACTCCTTCCGCGGGAACGTGGCGAGCACCGCGTCATCGGTCGCCGCGATGTCGCCCGGATCACCCGAAAGCGCCACCCAGCGGAACGGTCCGGCGCCGCGGCAGAAGAGGGGACGGATGAACGCCGGGACAAAGCCCGGGATTTCGAACGCCTGGCGCATGGCGCGGTGGTCGGCGACCTGTCCCCGGAGATTGTTGCCGTAATCGAAGGCCACCGAGCCGGCCCGCTGCAGCGCCAGCATGGCCTCGACCTGCTGCACCATCGAGTCCAGCACCCGGGCCTCATAGCCCTTGGGATCGGCTTCGCGCATCACCGCCGCTTGATCCAGCGACAGACCGATCGGGATATAACCGACCCGCAGGTCATGGGCCGAGGTCTGATCCGTCACCACGTCGACGGCGACACCCCGCTCGACCAGGTCCGGCAGAACCTCGGCGATATTCGCCACCAGGCCCACCGAAAGCGGCCGGTTGGCCGACTTGGCCTCGAGCACCAGGGCGAGGGCCTCATCCAGGTCGTGGCTGATCCGGTCGCAGTACCCGGTGTCCACCCGCCGCCGGATCCGGGACTCGTCGACGTCCACGCCGAGGAAGGCCGCACCGTTCATGGTGGCGGCGAGCGGCTGGGCCCCGCCCATGCCACCCAGTCCGCCCGTCACCACCAGCCGGCCGGCCAGTGATCCGCCGAAGTGCTGCCGGGCGCACTCGGCGAAGGTCTCGTAGGTCCCCTGCAAAATCCCCTGGGTGCCGATATAGATCCACGACCCCGCCGTCATCTGCCCATACATCGTGAGTCCCAACGCATCCAGGCGGCGGAACTCATCCCAGGTTGCCCAGCGGGGCACCAGGTGGGCGTTGGCGATCAGCACCCGAGGTGCATCCTCATGGGTCCGGAACACACCCACCGGCTTCCCGCTCTGGACCAGGAGGGTCTCGTCATTGGCCAGGCGCTTGAGCGTGGCGACGATCGCGTCGTAGCAGGCCCAGTTGCGCGCGGCCTTTCCGCCCCCGCCGTATACGATCAGCTCTTCGGGCCGCTCCGCCACGGCGGGATCGAGGTTGTTCATCAGCATTCGGAGCGCGGCCTCCTGATGCCAGCCCTTGCAGGAGAGCGTGGTTCCGGTGGGGGCACGGACTATCCGCGGCCCATGCAACGTTGATGTCATTCGAGCCCCTGCAATCAATTCGCGATTGACAATTGACCATTGACAATTACGCCACCCAAGAGCCCGTGGAGCATCGCGAGCCCGGCGGTGTGTAATCGTCAACTGTCAATAGTCAATCGTCAATGAGCCCCCCGAAACCGCCCCTGCAATTCGGCCGTAGGTCCAGCCAGAATTCACCCATCGCCACCAAGAAGCACATGCTACGTTCCGCCATCCTGGTCGTGTGTGGTTTGTGTTCCATGGCCGTCGGCGCCCAAGGTCAGACCGCCATGGGACCGTCGGCCAAGCAGGCCGTGGCCCGGCGCCTTTCCGGCTCCATCTCGGTTGACGGCCGGCTGGACGATGCGGCCTGGAGCGCGGCGCAGTTCTTCGACGATTTCCAGATGAAGGAGCCGGTCCAGTTCGCCCCGCCGGGCGACCGGACCGAAGTCGCCTTTCTCTACGACGACGACGCGCTCTACATCGGGGTGCGGGCCCACAGCCGCGACGCCCAGGCCATCCCCCGCGACGTCACCCGGCGGGACCAGTATGGCAACTCGGAGCATATCGTGGTCTCGCTCGACCCCTATCTCGACCGGCGCACCGCGTACAGCTTCTCGGTCACCGCGGGCGGAGTGCGGCGCGACTACTTCCATCCGCGTGACAGCGAGGACTTCGACAGCCGGGATTTCACCTACGATCCCGTATGGGAAGGGAAAGCGGCGGTGGATTCCTCCGGCTGGACCACCGAGTTCCGGATTCCGTATTCCCAGATCCGGTTCACCGATCGCCCGGCCCAGGTCTGGGGCCTCAACATCAACCGCTGGATTCCGCAGCGCAACGAAGACCTGTATTGGGTGGTGGTGCCGCGGGATGAGACCGGCTTTGCCTCGCGTTTCGGCCGGCTCACCGGCATCGACCAGATCCAGCCCCGAGGCCAGGTGGAGCTGCTGCCCTACGTCGCCGCCAACAGCTACCGGCGGAGCCAGCCCGATCCCGCCAACCCGTTCGAGGAGCAGTGGAGCACCAAGGGACGGGTGGGCGCCGACCTCAAGGCCGGGCTGGGCTCCAGCCTGACCCTCAACGCGACCATCAACCCCGATTTCGGGCAGGTCGAGGCCGATCCGGCCCAGCTCAACCTGACCGCCTTCGAGACCATCTTCGACGAGCGGCGGCCCTTCTTTACCGAAGGCCGCCAGTACATCGAAGGCCGGGTCGGGAACTACTTCTACTCCCGGCGCATCGGGGGTTTCCCCCGGGGCGAGGCCGACGGCGATTTCGTCGATATCCCCGACAACACCACCATCCTGGGCGCTGCCAAGATCACGGGACGGACCCGGAGCGGGCTCCAGGTGGGAGCCCTGGCCGCGCTGACCGACCGCGAGTACGCCGAGGTGTACGACGCGGGTTCGCAACTATTCGACCGGCAGGAGGTGGAGCCCACCAGTCTGTACGGGGTCCTTCGCCTGCAACAGCAGTTCGGCGCGTCCCAGTCGGTGGCCGGCCTCTCGTTCTCCGGCATGCGACGGTTCTTCGATGAAGGCACCACCCTGCGCGACCGGTTCACCACCCAGGCCATGGCGGGCGGTGTGGACTACGTGCTCCGATTCCAGGGTGGTCGTTACGAGCTGAGCGGCCATGCCGGACTGAGCCGGGCGGAAGGCGATACCGCCGCGTTGCTCCGGATCCAGACCAGCTCGGCGCATTACTTCCAGCGGCCCGATCGGGAAACACAGCGGCTCGATCCCACCCGGACCTCTCTCACCGGCTTCACCGCCACCATCCGGGGCGACAAGAACGCCGGCAACTGGCTCTGGGGCATTCAGGCCGTCACGGAATCGCCTGAATTCGAGACCAACGACATGGGCCGGCTCCAGAGCTCGGATGACTTGGAGCTCTCGGGCGACGTTAACTACCGAATGACCACTCCGGGTCCGGTATTCCGGCGCTGGCGGTTAGGGGTTTCTGGCCAGTCAGCCTGGAACTACGACCTGAACCGGACTAACGCCCGGATGCAGCTGTTCGGGAGCGCCCAGTTCGCCAACTACGTCGAAACCCAGTTCGAGCTGGCCTACAACCCGCGGACGCTGAGCGACGATCTCACGCGGGGCGGCCCGCTGATGGAGACGGGCAGGTTTGTGGTGGGCGAGCTGAGCTTCAACAGCAACTTCGCCAGTCCTAACGGCTGGCGGATCGAGGCCGAAGTGGCCCGGGGAGAGTTCAAGAACCAGTTCATGGAAATCGACGGAAGCCTCTTCTTCCGCCCCTCGGCCAAGTGGGGTTTTTCGATCGACCCGTCGTGGTTCCGGCACCAGGAGCCGCGCCAGTACATCGCCACCATCGCCGGCGGGCCCGCCGCCACGTTCGGCAGCCGCTATGTCTTTGCCGCGGTGGACCAGAGCGTGCTCTCGGTTCAGTTCCGCCTCAACTACACCTTCACCCCGGATCTCACGCTCGAGGCCTACGCCGAACCCTTCACCGCCAGCGGCCGCTTTTCCCAATACGGTGAGCTTCCGGCCCCCAAACGGAGCGATCTCCGCCAGTATGGAACCGACGGAACCACCATCACGGCCCTCAACGACCGGTTTTACCAGATCAGCGACAGTCGGTTCCCCGGCACCTTCCAGCTGCCGAACGAGGACTTCAACCTCTTTTCGCTTCGAACCAACGCGGTCCTGCGGTGGGAATGGCGCCGCGGCAGTACCCTTTATCTGGTCTGGCAACAGGACCGCTCGGCCGCCTGTACCCGCTTTGCCGACCCGCGCAACTGCCCCACCGGTGCGGCACCAGGTTCTTTGTCCCGGCCCGGGTTCCTGAGCGACACGTTCGGGGTGCCGGGCGACAACTTCTTCGCCATCAAGGCGTCGTATTGGATACCTCTTCGGTAGGACAGTCGGGCAGTTGGTCAGTCGGTCTGGACCGCCTCACGACCGACTGACCGGCAGACCGACTTGGTCTTTTACCGAAGTACGGCCCGAATCAAGTCGAGGCTGCCGTCGTTAGTGGCGGGCCGTAGCCCCAGGACATGGGCCATCAGGGCGTAGAGGTCCACGTTCCGGACCCGCGGCACCACCTTGCCAGTGGCGAAGGCCGGACCGGCCGCGATGAAAGTTGCGTGCATCGACTCGAGCGCATTGTCATAGCCGTGGGTGGCGCCCGTTCCCAGGTTGTGATTGCGCTCGAAACCCTCCCGGCTGCTGATCGACCAGCCCTCGTCCGCCGCGGCCACGATTGGGGTAATTCGGGGATGATCCCGGAAGTGCCACCGCGCCGGGATCTCGGCCTTCCGATACACCGACAGGTGTGGCGCCCGGCGAAGCCTTTCGTAGACGTCGGCCTCGCGGCCGGGAACGGGCCGGATCAGCGCCACCGGATTCATATCCACCACGTGATATGAACCGGCCTCGAGCCAGTCGTCCAGGATGATCACCCGGTCGCGGCTGGTGTTCACCATGCCGTGATCGGAGACGATGATCAGGTTCACCCGCCCGCTGAGCCCGCCCTGCTGGATTCCCCGCCACAAGGCCGTGACGGCGCTGTCCACCCGGACGATGGCCGAATCGGTTTGAGGAGCATCGACGCCAAAACTGTGCGCTGCACCGTCGACCGCGCTGAAATACAGGGTGATGAAGGCGGGAGCCGAGTCGGGGGGGAGCCGAAGCCACTCCAGGACCTGCCGCACCCGAACATCGTGTGGCAACGCGTTGTTGTACCGCATGAACCAGGAGGGCCGGACCCCGCCGATGACGGCTTCGGACCCGGGCCAGAACATTGCCGCGGCCCGGTGGCTTTGCTTTTCCGCTGTGACCCAGATCGGCTCCCCGCCCCACCAACCCGATTCACGCACCGCGACCGTATCGCCGATGGTGAATCGCCCCAGCCGCTCATCCTCCATCGTGTTCCCGACAATCCCGTGGTGCTCGGCCCAAAGACCGGTGACGATGGTGTAATGGTTGGGGAAGGTCTTGGTGGGAAAAGTCGCCTCCATCTGCCGGGCCCGCACACCCCGCCCGGCGATTTCGCGGAGGCCCACCGCACCGGGTCGTTCGATGTAGTCCCACCGGAACCCGTCCAGCGAGACCAGCACCAGGACCGGAGGCGGGATAGGGGTCGTCGGATCGGGCTGCGATCGGGCGCACGCAGCCAGTGCCAGCAGAAGACTCAAGCCGAATCGGAACATGGGGGGCTCGTTGGGAATGCGCGGGAATACTAGTTGGACCCCGGTGTGTCTGCCCGGTGTGTCCAAGCGACACGGGCGCCGACCGGGCCAGGTTACATAACATTAGACGCCCCAATGAGTTAACCAGACAGACCTGGAGTGGTACACCGGATGCTATTCGGTTCTTATATTGGAGAGCCCTTCCAATATCGATGTTTGTCCGCCGCGGTTTCTGCCGCGGAATTCCGCACCTCTTCCGTCATGAGGACCACCGCATGAGCAACATTCTCCTCCGTGCTCTCAGGCTGGCGACCTTCGGGCTCGCGGCGGCCGCTTTCCCGGCTGCAGCGCAGACAGGGTCGATAACCGGACGAGTCACCGACCAGTCGAACGGCCAGTCCCTGGTAGGCGCACGGGTGCAGGTGATCGGGACCTCCTTGACCGGTCAGACCAACGCCGATGGCCGCTTTCGCTTCACCAACGTCCCGACCGGGCAGGCGACGGTGCGGGTTGTTGCGTTGGGGTACGCCGCTCTCAACAAAGTGGCGACCGTGGCCGGCGGCCAGGAAACGGCGGTCGACTTCGCCCTCATCCTGACTCCCTTCTCGCTCGATGAGTTCGTGGTGACCGCGACGGGAGAACAGCAACGTCGTGAAGTTGCCCACGCCATCAGCACGGTCGAGGTCTCGAACCTGGCGCAAACCGCCCCGGCCCAGAACTTCGGCGATATCCTGGCCGCCCGAGCGCCGAGCGTCACCGTGCTACCGAGCAACATCACGGGAGGGGGCACCCGGGTCCGTATCCGGGGCAACAGCTCCATCTCCCTCTCCAACGAGCCGATTTACGTGGTCGACGGAATCCGGATCTGGGGGGCGGAGAACTCCTCGTCCATCGGGATCGGGGGGACCAACCCGGGCCGGATCAACGACCTCAACCCCGAGGACATCGAGGCCATCGACATCATTCGCGGCCCCTCGGCCTCCACATTGTACGGGACCGACGCCGCCAACGGCGTGATCGTCATCAAGACCAAGCGAGGCAAGGCGGGCCGGCCGGTGTGGAACGCCTATACCGAGCAGGGCATGGTCACCGGCGGCAGCCGCTGGCCCACGGCTTACCGGGGCTGGACCGCCGGGTCGACGGTGAGCAACACCACCCAGTGCTTCCTCTTCCAGGTCGCCGCCGGGTCGTGCACCCAGGACTCGGTCAGTGCCTTCAACCTGTTCGAGGACCCGGATGCCTCGCCCAACGGGCGGGGACACCGGCAGCAGTATGGCTTGCAGGTAGGCGGAGGGTCGGACGTGGTGACCTACTACCTCTCGGGCGAGTGGGAGGACGAAACCGGGTATCTCAAGATGCCCGAGTTCGCCCGCAATCAGCTCCTGTCGACCAAGAACCTGACGGAGCTGCGGGATGACCAGGAACGGCCCAATGCCCTTACTCGGACCAACCTGCGGGCTAATCTGACCGCTCATCTCAGCCAGAAGCTGGACGTGCAAATTTCGTCGGGCTTCGTTAGCAGTAGCCAGCGCCTGCCCCAGACCGACAACAACACCACCGGGCTCCTGTCCAACGGCTTCGGGGGACCGGGGTTCAAAACCAACATGGTCTCACACGGAACCGGCCTGCCGGCGCGGCAGAACTATGGGTTCCGGCTCTTTACTCCGGACGAGTTCTTCTCCGAATCAGTCACCCAGGACATCAACCGGACGATGCTGAGCGGCACTGCCAATCTCCGCCCCTTGACCTGGCTCTCGGTGCGGGGGGTCTCCGGTGTCGATTTCACCAGTCGAGAAGATTCCGACATCTGCCGCCGGGACGACTGCGTCCCCGGGACCTTCGGCATTCCGTTCCTCGCCGGATTCCGGGAGAACAACCGCACCACCAACTGGGTCTACACCGGCGACTTCAGCGGCACGGCCAGCTATTCGCTGACGGGCAACCTCCGAGCCCGTACTACCGTGGGGACCCAGTTCTCGAAGGAGCGGTTCGACCGAAACGGCGGGTTTACCTGGGACCTGACACCGGGTGCGACGACGCTGACTGCCGGGGCCAACCCCGAGGCGAGTGAGGCGACAACCGAAAGCTCGATCTGGGGGCTCTTCGTCGAGCATATGTTCGCCTGGCGCGACCGGGTCTTTGTGACCGGCGCGTTGCGGACCGACCGGAACAACGCCTTCGGCCAGAACTTCAACCGGGTGTACTACCCCAAGGCCTCGGTCAGCTGGGTCTTGAGCGACGAGGAGTTCTTCGGCTCGCCCGGTTGGCTAAACAACCTGCGCCTCCGCGCCGCCTATGGCGCCAGTGGCCGGCAGCCGGGCGCCAACGACGCCCTCTCGTTCTTCACGCCCTCGACCTCAGCGGTCGACGGAGCCGACACGCCCTCCCTGATCTTCTCGGCCCAGGGCAATCCCGACCTCAAGCCGGAGCGGACCTCGGAGCTGGAGCTCGGGTTCGACGCTTCCTTCGCCAACAGCCGGCTCAATCTCGAGTTCACCTGGTATAACAAGAACAGCTTGGACGCGCTGCTCTTCCGGCAACTGCCGCCCTCGCTCGGTACCGCGCCAGGTCGGTGGGAAAACATCGGAAAGGTGAAGAACACGGGCGTCGAGGCCGTTCTGAATGCCGTCGTCATCGATAAGCCGAGCATCGGCTGGGACATGACCATCGGTGGCAACTATGGCTCCAACGAGGTCAGGGACATGGGCGGCGTCGCCGACATCGTCGGCGCCACCACCATTACCGCCGTAGGCTTCCCCATTCAGGGGTGGTACCTCCCCGAAATCACCTTCGAGGATGCCAACGGCGACGGCCTGATCGCCCAGAGCGAAATCACCGCGGGTCCCCGCAAGTTCATCGGCTACTCCCAGCCCCGCGGCGAGGTCGCGCTCTTCACCGGTTTGGAGTTGTTCAACCGGCGGCTGCGGCTGCAGGCCAACCTGGACTCGAAGTTCGGCTCCTATCAGCTCAACGGCAACGACCGGATCCGGTGCGAGTCGCGGCGCAACTGCCGCGAAGCGGTGGACCCCACCGCCCCGCTCTGGATGCAGGCGCGGGCTACCGCCATCCGGACGAACAGCACCTATCAGACCGGCTTCGTGGAAAAGATCGACTTCATCCGGTTCCGCGAGGTTTCGGCCAGCTACACGGTTCCGGAGTCCTGGCCCCGTCTGGTGGGCGCGCAGCGCGCCACCGTCACTCTCGGCGCTCGGAACCTCGGACTGATCACCGACTATTCCGGCATGGATCCGGAGACCGGGTACTTCAGCGGCACTACCGGCCTCCAGAGCGACTTCCAGAGCGGCCCTCCGCCCCGGTTCTTCACGTTCCGGCTGAACGTGACCTTCTGAGGACGGGAGACTCTCACATGAGGACCTATACGTTGACCAGCGCACGTGCTTTCCGGTTCCGCCTGGGCACCGCCGCCATCATGGCGGCGGTCCTGCCCCTCTCGGGCTGCGAGGATGACTTCCTTGAATACACAGACCCGGATATCATCACCGATGCCAACTCCGCCTCCGGGGCGATCGCGCTCCGCAACGGCGTAGTCCAGCGGTTCACCCAAATGGTGAACGGCATGCAGGGTCCCGACGCCCTCTTCATTTACAGCGGGCTGGTGGCGGATGAATGGCGCTCGGGGGACACCTTCGAACAGCGGAACCAGGCGGACATCCGCTCCATCCCTGAGGAGAACACATTCCTCGATGACGTGCTTCTCAGGCTTAACCAGGTCAGGACCCAGGGTCGGTCCGCCATCAATTCGCTGCGGCAGTTCGTGCCGACCCCGACATCCAACGTTGGGTTGATGTTCGCGTTGACCGGCTTTGTGGAGAATTTGGCGGGTGAGGCGTACTGCAACGGCATTCCGTTCAGTGAGCTGGCTGACGACGGAACCCCGGTCTTCGCGGACCCGGTCACGGTGGACAGCGCATTCAGACGAGCCGTGGCTTCGGCCGACTCGGCTCTCAAGTACGTGACCGGGACCGACGGTCCCAAAGTGGCCGATCTTGCCCGCATCGTGAAAGGCCGGGCGCTGCTCAATCTCAACCAGCCGGCCGACGCGGCGGCCGCCGTTACCACCGTGGCGACCAGCTTCGAGTATCAGGTATTCCACAGCAGCATTACCACGACCAACCAGACTTGGGCGCTGAATGCGGGCGCCCGACGCTACGTGGTAGCCGACAACGAGGGGGGCAACGGATTGCCCTTCGTCAGTGCGGCCGATCCCCGAGTCGTGACCGCCACCCCCACCCCGCTGTCGTTCGACTCGCAGACCCCATTCGTCGCATTGACCAACTTTGGTCAGTTTGACCCGATGACCGTGGCCGGCGGTATCGAGGCGCGTCTCATCGAAGCGGAGGCTGCCCTTCGTGCCGGCGATGCGGCCGGCTGGCTGGCCAAACTCAATGAGGCCCGTGCCACTCGCACCGACCTTCCGGCGCTGGCTGACCCAGGGAGTGAGGCCGCCAGGGTGGATCTCACGTTCTACGAAAGGGCCTTCTGGATGTTTGCGACCGGGCACCGTCTGGGAGACCTGCGCCGGTTGGTTCGGCAATACGGCCGTGGGGCGGAAACGGTGTTCCCGACGGGGGCGTTCCACAAGGGCGGGAGCTACGGGTCAGACCTGAATATCCCGATCTCGTTCGATGAGCGGAACAATCCTAACTTCACTGGCTGTCTGGACAGGAATCCATAACGGCATTCGTGCGGACAGGCGGGCAGGGCGGTTGGTGGCTCCGGCCATCAGCCGCCCTTCGGTTTTCCTAACCGCCCTAACCGGCTTCAAACGTCCCCTCAACGTGCGCTCGACAATGAGCGTAAATTGGGTCAAAGACCCAAGGGCCAGCCATGCCAGCCAAACTCATCCGCCGCTCCGGGCGGACTCTCCTCGCGTTCCTCCTCATTGCCGCCCCGGTCGCCGCGCAGAACGGCGGCCTGACCACGCCCCAGAAAGCCCTCGGCTTCACCATCGGCGATGACTACATGCTCGCCACCTACACCCAGCTGACCGACTGGTGGAAGAAGCTCGACATCGAGTCGGACCGAATGAAGCTGGTCTCGATCGGCAAGACCGCCGAAGGCCGGGAACAATGGATGGCCATCGTCACCAGCCCGGCCAACCACGCCAAGCTCGACCGCTATCGGGAGATCGCCGCCCGGCTGGCCCGGGCCGAGGGCCTGACCGATGAACAGGCTCGCGCGCTGGCTCGGGAAGGCAAGGCGGTGGTCTGGATCGACGGCGGGCTGCACGCCACGGAGGTCCTGGGCGCCCACCAGCTCATGGAGCACGTCTGGCAGATGGTCAGCCGCAGCGACGAGGAAACCATGCGGCTGCTCGAGGACGTGATTCAGCTGGTGACGCACGCCAACCCCGACGGGATGGAGCTGGTCTCCTCATGGTACATGCGGCACCCGGACCAGACCCGTCGGTCCACGCAGGGCCTGCCCCGGCTCTACCAGAAGTACATCGGGCACGACAACAATCGCGATTTCTATCTCATCGCACAGCCCGAATCGGAGAACATGAGCCGGGTGATGTACCGCGAGTGGTACCCCCAGGTCATGTACAACCACCACCAGACCGGCCCGGCCGGCACCGTGATGTTCGCCCCGCCGTTCCGCGATCCCCACAATCACAACATCGATCCGCTGCTGATCAACGGCCTGAGCCTGGTGGGGGCCGCCATGCACACCCGGTTCGCCGCGGAAGGAAAGCCGGGGGTGGTGATGCGCAATGGCGCCAATTACCAGACCTGGTGGAACGGCGGGCTGCGGACTACGGCGTACTTTCACAACATCATCGGCATTCTCACCGAAACCGTCGGCAACCCGACGCCCATCGAGATCCCGTTCGTCCCGCAGCGCCAGATCTCCACCGGCGACATCCCTTATCCGATTCCACCCCAGCGCTGGCATTTCCGGCAGTCGATCGATTACTCCATCACCGCCAACCGCGCCATCCTGGATCTGGCGTCCCGCTACCGCGAGACGTTCCTCTATCAGATCTACCTGATGGGAAAGACCGCCCTTCAGAAGGGAAACCAGGATGGCTGGACCACCTTTCCCAGCCGGGTCGCGGAGGTTGAAGCAGCGGTGGCACGGGACCGGAAAGGACAGCCGCCAGGCCAGGGCCAGGGAGGCTTTGGAGGAGGCGGGGTCGACAAGAAGTACTACGACCAGTACCTCCGCGATCCGGCCAGGCGCGACCCGCGCGGGTACATCATCCCGGCCGATCAGCCCGACTTCCCCACCGCGACCCGGTTCATCAACGCGCTGCTCAAGTCGGGGGTCGACATTCACCGCGCCACGGCCCAGTTCACGGTGGCGGGCAAGACCTATCCGTCCGGATCGTGGGTCATCAAGAGCGCCCAGGCGTTCCGGGCCCACGTCCTCGACCTGATGGAGCCTCAGGATTATCCCAACGACATTCCCTACCCCGGCGGTCCGCCCCGCGCGCCCTACGACAACGCCGGCTACACGCTGGCCTTGCAGATGGGGGTGCAATACGACCGCGTCCGGGAAGGCTTCGACGGCCCCTTCGCCAAGGTGACCGAGCCGCTGATCTCCAAGACACCCGGCGGCATGGTAGCGAGCGGCGGCGCCGGATGGATGCTTTCGGCCCGGTACAACGACGCAATCACCGTGGTGAACCGGCTGGTGAAGGCGGGTGCACCGGTCTACCGGCTGACCCCGTCGGCCGGGGGCAAGCCGGCCGGGACCTTCTACATCCCCTCGGGTGGCTCGGCTCGCGGGATCGTGGAGGGGATGGCCGCGGAGCGGGGACTCAAGTTCGAAGCCGCCACATCGGCCCCGGCCTCCGCCAGCATGACCCGGCTCAAGGCCGCCCGCGTCGGGCTGGCCGACACTTACGGCGGCTCGATGCCCTCGGGCTGGATCCGCTGGCTGCTGGAACAGATGGAGGTGCCGTTCGAAGTGGTCTTCGTCTCCCGGCTCGACCAGGGGAACCTGGCTCAGCAGTTCGATGTGCTGGTTTTCGCGGACGGGGCCATTCCGGCCACCGATTCGGTCCCGGCCGGCGGTCCCGGGGGCGGATTCGGACGTCAGCCACCACCGGAGGACATCCCGGCGGAGTTCCGCGGCTGGCTCGGCAGGATCAGCGTGTCCAAGACCGTCCCCCAGCTCAGGGCGTTCCTTGAAGCCGGTGGACGGGTGATCACCATCGGCAGCTCCACCAACCTGGCCCAGCATCTGAGCCTGCCGGTGGCCAGCCACCTGGTGGAACGCCAGCCGGACGGCACGGTGAAGCCGCTGCCGCGCGAGAAATTCTACGTGCCCGCCTCCCTGCTCGAGGTGACGGTCGACACCACAGCGCCGGTCGCCTGGGGAACCAGCACCAAAACCGTGGTTCTGTTCGACGAGAGTCCGGTGTTCCGGCTGGACCCCGGTGCGGTGACAGCGGGGAGCGTCCGGCCGGTAGCCTGGTTCGCAACCGCCTCCCCCCTCCGAAGCGGGTGGGCCTGGGGTCAGACCTATCTGGAAGGCGGCGTAGCGGTGGCCGCAGCCAAGGTGGGTAAGGGCACGCTGTACTTGTTCGGACCCGAGATAACGTTCCGGGCGCAACCACATGGGACCTTCAAATTCTTGTTCAATGCCATTCTGAACTAGTCGAAGGAGTCGAAGGGGTCGAAGGGGTCGAAGATGTTCCCTCGACCCCACCGGCTTCGACCGTCTTCGACTGCTTCGACTGCTTCGACCCCTTCGACTTGGTAGGACCGCTTCGACTGTCAGTTGATGCGGCGCGGCTGCCGATCTCCCGCCGTCCGGCAGGCTGCTCACCGGCTGTGCCGCCGTTGGAGGCCCCCAACACATTGCGGAATTCGTCCACCTTGGCGGTGATGTTACCGGAGGCCGTGAAGACCGTCGCCTGGGGTCCCTCGGGCTGGGGCGTGGGATCGGTGTAGCTGTCGTCACAGGCCGCGAAGGCCAGCACACCCATCACTGCGAACCGGGTCGACACTCTCATGCTCTCTCCCGGGTCAAGGATCATGAGCGGGCCCCAGTGGCCCGCTTGTCCTTGGTTGCGTAGCCAGGCAGTCGAAGACGACGAACGACCGCCTCCCGCCTCACCACGGTTTCCGATTAGTGATATGGATCACACGTCGTTGCAACGGGACGATGCGAAATGACACGGTAGATTGACACAACGCGCAGCAAGCGGAGAAGGTCAACAGACCGACTTAGGCCGTCGCGATCGAGAAAAAATCGGGGCCAGGCAAGTGCCTGGCCCCGTTCACCCATCGAAGTCCAGAGGCGTGTCAGGCGGTTGCCAGCTCGGCCTCGGGCTGCGTGTCCTCGTCGTCGTCTTCACCGGCGGCCCCCAGCAACCGCGCCGCGAGCAGCGGCAGGGCTGCGGGAATGGCCAGGTCCGGATCGAGCCGCGACAGCTGGTGGAACAGCTCCGCTGTAGGCCGAGCTGTGGTCCAGTGGTGAAGGAGGATCGGGTCGATCATTGCCTACCTCCAGCCGGCTCGCGGCACCCCAACGGTGCCAATGGCCGGCGCTCCCTGCACAAACTCCCTTGTGCAAGAAAGGTTCCACCAGGCCGTCCAAGTCCTGACTACGATCCCTCCCAACTGGCGGGGTGGGCCGGACCGGCCCAGATTTGGCCCTTCGCGCTGAGAGGCCCTATGGATTTCCGCACCCGCCTGTCCCTGTTCCTGCTAACTACCGCCCTGGCACAGGGCTGTAAGACTTGGCGGGTGGAGACCGGCCCGGCTCCGGCGGAGTTCGTCCAAACCGAACACCCCGAGCGGGTACAGGTGAGGAGGACAGACAACACTACGTTGGAGCTGTACAACCCCAGCGTGGCGGGGGACAGCCTGAAGGGCTTCCCGACCGAGCTGGCCATCCGCCCTCTCGTGATCCCGTTGACCGAAATCCGTGCCGTGGCCACCCGGCACTTCAGCCTGGGCCGGACCCTCCTGATGGTGGCGGCGGTTGGCGGCGGACTGTTTGTCTATGACTGGCTGATGTCACTCAACGAGGGGATCTGAACTACGGGTCGACGAAGACGGTCGAAGATGGTCGAAGAGGGTCGAAGGCGAACCCCTTCGACTATCGTCGGTCCCGCTCGCGGCGACCGGGACGGGCTAGGTCTCGCAACAGTGCATCAGGCCGGATCGGAGCCCCGAGGACATCGCGCGCCACCTCGCCGGCCGGGCGTTCCTGGCCATAGCGGAACAGCGCCTCCCGGACCCAGCCGTACCATCCCAGATCTCCTTCAAACCAGCTGCCCCGCTCGGCGGCGATCCGTTCTCGTAACTGGGCGGTTAGCAAGGCACCCAGAGCGTAATTCAGCATATACCCCGGACCGCTGATGAGCTGTCCCCGCATAGCCCACCAGGAAAGCTCCGGATGGGGCCGGATCTGCAGAAACCGGGAAGTGATGTCCGACCAGACCTGGTTGGGGTCCTGGTCCGGGCCGGCGAACATCCGCATCTCGAACCAGGCCCAGGCCACATCCAGCACCACCCCGCCGTACTTGCTCCGGATCGACTCGGACAAGCGAACCGAATCACCCAGGATCCGCACCTGCCAGCGCGGTTCGTAAGCGTCGAGGCTCGCCAGGTCGGCCACGGCCTCGGTGAAGGTGTCGCTGTCGGGCCAGTCGGCGAACGCCGGCCGGGTCCGGATGCCCCCGATGTGGATCCCGTGTCCGGTCTCGTGCAATAGCTCGACCAGATTCCCCAATCCGCCTACCCGGTAGGTCGCGAACACGGTGGGCTCACCCGGCCACCAGCCGTCCGTGGTGCGGTAGGGCCGGTCGCCGAAGGTGGTGTACGCGACGGGATACTTCCCGGCGCGCGGATCAAGGTCGTAACGGATCCGCAGGGAATCCGGGTCTGCCCCCAACGAACGGTACCAGGCCCGGTTGATCGGCAGCAGCCGATCCCTGGGAATCCGGGGCGACAGCCGGCGATCCGCGGCTCCGGTGTAGTGGTACCAATCCCACGGCTCCAGCAGGGTGTCGGGCTGGGCGGCTCGCCAGGCGGAGAGCACGCCCTCCAGCCACAAGGCCACCGAGTCGGGATCGACCCCCAACGCGCGGGCCCGCTCGACATGTGGAAGGGTGGAGGGACGCCATTCCCGGGCACGTCGAGTCAGGAGCTGGCGCCATGGGCTCCCAGCGGATCCATCTCCGTTGACCGAGCGCCAGACCGGTTGCAGCGCGCGGAACAACCTCTCCCGTTCTCCCCGCTCCCCGGTTTCCCCCAGCCGGGCGAAGATGGTCAGGCGGTCGAGCTCGCTGCCGGCGAACGGGATACGACCGGCCGCGCGGCCGTAGCAGGCCATGATCCGCCGCTCCAGGGCCTCCGCTCCACTGGGTTGTCGCAGCAGCTGAGCGGGGTCGTACTCACAGGTCACCTCGCCGGTTTCCCGATCGCCGATCGCGGGGGCGGGATCGGGACCGAGCTGGGAGGAGGTGACCTCACGAATGGTCCGAAGGGCACGGCGGTCTTCCGGACCCAAGCCGGCTGAATCGACCGAACCAAGCTGGCGGATCAGATCATTTCGGGATTCGCGATACCAGTTCTCGAATCCACCGGTCTGCAGCCCCTTGGCCCGGGTGATGTCGATTTTGTCGGCCAGCGATCGGGTTTCACTGAAGGACTTTTCCAGCGAGCCCAGCGGACCCGGAATGAGCGGCGGCGCCGGCTTCCCGCAGGAAACCAGCGCCGCGATTGCTGTTATGGCTGTCATCCTGAGCAAAGCGAAGCATCTCGCAGGTGGCATCATCCGATCGACCAGGTGTTCGCTCCCAGAATCGCCTCCTTGAGGCCCCCCTTCGCGGTCTGCTTCTCCAGGGCGATCTGGCCATGCACTTCGTCCTCGTAACTGGGGGCGGGGTCGTCGTACAGTACGCCCAGGGCCATGGGGAGGGCCGGCGGCTGCATGCCCGCCAGCATCATGGCGAGCGGACGGTTGGTCTGATCGTGCACCAGCAGGTCCGCCTCCGATACGCCGTTCTCGCCCAGGGTCACCACCTCCAGGGTGAATGTCCCGGGACGAAGCCGGATCCCCTTGTCGTGGTTGGCGCCGAACACCAGCGGCTTTCCGTGGGTCAGGTGCAGCTGGGCATCAGGCGCCACTTCCCTGGCGGTGAAATCGTCGAACACCCCGTCGTTGTAGACCACGCAGTTCTGAAAGATCTCCACGAACGACGCGCCGCGATGGGCGTGGGCCCGCTTGAGCACTTCCACCAGGTGGGTCTGCAACGTGTCGATGGAACGAGCCACGAAGCGGGCCCCCGCGCCCAGCGCGAACGAGCACGGCACCAGGGCGGGGTCGATGGACCCGCGCGGCGTGGACGGTGAGCGGGTACCGCGGCGCGAGGTAGGCGACGCCTGGCCCTTGGTCAGTCCGTAAATCTCGTTGTTGAAAAGCAGGATCTGGAGGTCCACGTTGCGGCGCAGCACATGCAGCATGTGGTTGCCACCGATGCTCAGGCCGTCGCCGTCACCGGTCACCAGCCAGACATCCAGCTCCGGGTTGGTGAGCTTGACCCCGGTGGCGATGGCGGGGGCGCGACCGTGAATGGTGTGGAACCCATAAGTGCCGACGTAGTAAGGGAAACGCGAGGAGCACCCGATGCCCGACACGAACACGGTGCGATCCCTGGGTGCCTGCAGGTCGGACAGGGTCTTCTGCACCGCCTTGAGGATGGCGTAATCCCCGCACCCGGGGCACCAGCGGACTTCCTGATCGGTGGCGTAGTCCTTGGGCGCCAGGTTGGGCGTCGGGAGCGTGGCGGTCATGGTCATACCTCCAGCGCGGCGCGAATCGCGTCCGCAATTTCACTCACTTTGAACGGCTTGCCGGTGACCTTGGACAGACCTTCCGCCGGCAGCAGGTACGTACTCCGCAGGATGGTCACCAGCTGCCCGTTGTTCATCTCGGGTACCAGCACCCGTTCGAAGCCCCGCAGCAGGTCGCCCAGATTGCGCGGGAACGGGTTGAGATACCGCACATGAATGTGCGAGACCTCCATCCCCTGGTCCCGGGAGAGCTGTACCGCTTTGCGGATGGTTCCGTAGGTTGAACCCCAGCCGACCACGGCTACGCGCCCGGTGGCCTCGCCCAAGGCGACCTCCTGAGCCGGAATATCGTCCGCGATGCGCGCCACCTTTTCCGATCGAGCCCAGGTCATCCGCTGGTGGTTGTCAGGATCGTACGAGATGTGCCCCGAGGTGTAGCTCTTCTCGATCCCTCCGATCCGATGCTCCAGCCCCGGCGTGCCCGGCACGGCCCAGACCCGCGCCAGGGTCTCCGGATCGCGCAGGAAGGGGTGGAAATCGGCCGTCTCGGTGCGCTGGCGGACGGGGAACTCGGGAATGGCGTCGAGATCGGGCACCTGCCACGGTTCTGCTGCGTTGGCCAGATAGCCGTCGGTCAGCAGGATGACCGGCGTCATGTGGCGCAGCGCGATCCGCACCGCCTCCACCGCCACATCGAAGCAGTCGGACGGCGTGGACGACGCGATCACCGCGAGCGGGCTGTCGGCGTTGCGGCCGTAGACCGCCTGGAACAGATCAGACTGCTCGGTCTTGGTGGGCATTCCGGTCGAGGGTCCGGCCCGCTGGCTGTTCACCACCACCAGCGGCAGTTCGGTGGTGATCGCCAACCCCAGCGCTTCGGTCTTGAGCGCGAGACCCGGGCCCGAGCTCGAGGTTACCCCCAGCGCGCCGGTATACGAAGCGCCGATCGCCGCGCAGATGGCCGCGATCTCGTCTTCCGCCTGGAACGTCACGATGCCCAGGTGCCGCAGCGTGGTCAGCAGGTGCAGCAGCGACGAAGCGGGAGTAATCGGATAGGAGCCGAAGAAGAGCGTCCTGAGCCCGGCTTTGTGTACCCCGGTAATCAGTCCGTACGCCAGCGCCTCCGCGCCACTCACCGCGCGATAGGTTCCCACGGGGAGTTCCGCCGGCCGCACGGTGTAGCTCTGGATGTCGCCCGACAGTTCGGTGGTCTCGCCGTAGGCGTGGCCCGCGTTGAGCGCCGCGATATTCGCCTCGGCGATCGGGGGGGCCTTGGCGAATTTCTGCCTGAGCCAGGTCACGGTCGCCTCGTGATCCCGGCCGTACATCCAGAGCATCAGCCCGAGGCACCACATGTTCCGGCACCGAAGCGCCTCCTTGGACGAGACGCCGAACGGCTTGACTGCGGCCTGGGTCAGTTTGGTGATGTCGAGCGCCAGGGTACGGTACGGCGCCAGCACCGCGGTCCCGATCGGGTTCTCGCCGTAGCCGGCCTTCTCCAGGTTGCGCGGGGTGAATGCGCCAGTATCCAGCACCACCAGCCCGCTCACCATCAGGTCCTTGAGATTGACCGTGAGCGCCGCGGGATTCATCGCCACCAGCACGTCGAGCGCATCGCCGGGAGTGAGAATGTCTTCCGAGCCGAAATGGATCTGAAAGGACGAAACTCCGAACGTGGTTCCGGCCGGTGCCCGGATCTCGGCCGGATAGTCCGGAAACGTCGCCAGGTCGCTGCCCGCCAGGGCCGTCTCCATCGTGAATTGGGTGCCGGTGAGCTGCATCCCGTCTCCGGAATCCCCGGAGAAGCGGATGACGACAGACTCCCGGTGCTGGCGTGCGGTTGCCGGGTTGGCGGGGGCGGTGGTGGTCATGCACTAAATCTAAGCTTTCAACAAACCAGGGAGCAGGGAGCAGGAAGCGGGGAGCAGGGAGTGGGGAGCAGGGAGCGGGGAGCAGGCAGCGGGGAGCAGGGGTCCCGGTCCAGCTGCTGCTTCCTGCTCCCTGCTACCTTCTTCCTGCTCCCTTCTCCCTGCTCCCTGCTCCCTTCTTCCTGCTCCCTTCTCCCTGCTCCCTGCTACCTGCTCCCTGCTACCTGTTGTTGTTGTTGTTTGTTGTTGTTGTTGTTGTTGTTGTTACGGTTGTTTGACCCCTGCGGGCCGGGTGCTGGTGGCCAGGGTCCCGTCGCCCAGTTGGCCGGTGGCGTTGACACCCCAGCAGAGGGCGGATCCCTGGCTGCTCCGGACGCAGGTGTGCTGGTCGCCGCCGTCAAGATGGGTATAGGTAATCCCGCCGAAGATGGGGGTCGGGACGGTGCGATCGATCAGGGTTCCGTCGCCCACCCGGCCGCCGCTGGAGTTTTCGCCCCAGCACCAGACCGTTCCATCGGAG
>DASWKS010000638.1:0-11992 GCA_036396495.1 Gemmatimonadales bacterium | reverse complement strand
TCCTGCGGCAGCGAGGCCAGTACCTCGGCGCTGACGTGGCGCCGGCCATGGTGATGGGTGGAGCCGTGATAGCGGCGGATCAATATCCGGAGCGGGGCCTCGAACGCCTTATAGCAGTCGGCGCACCCCAGCCGCCCGGTCTCACGAAAATCGGCAAAGCTGGCGCCGCACCCGGGGCACTTGCCCACCGGTCCCAGTTCGGTCCCGGCCGGCTCGGCGGTCTTCCAGAGAGCGTTGAGAAAGCCGCCTAACGGCGTCTGAGTGACACTGGCCGAGGTCTGGATGCCTTTCTCGGCGGCACAGCGCTCGCACAGCTTGATCTCGCGCGCCTCGCCGTCCACCACGTGGGTGACCCGCACCACCACGTCGCGCTCGCCGCACTCGTCGCACTTCTGCCGCTCTTCGGTCACGGCGCCATCACCTCGTCGCCCCGCGGCAGCGCCAGCACACCCTCGTGCAGCGCCAGCACCCGGTCGGCCAGGTCGGCCAGGGCCCGGTTGTGGGTGACCACCACCAGGGCCCGGCCGTGGTCGCGCGAGACGCCGGCGAGCAGGCCGTGCAACCGCTCCGCATTGGCCGGGTCGAGATTGCCGGAGGGCTCGTCGGCCAGCAGCAGGGCCGGCTCCGGCGCCAGGGCGCGGGCCACCGCGACCCGCTGTTGCTCGCCGCCCGAGAGCTGCCCCGGACGGTGCAGCAGCCGCTCGCCCAGGCCCATGGTTTCGAGCACGGCGCGGGCCCGCCGGCCCGCCTCCGCCGCGCCGGCGCCGGCGATGAGCAGCGGCATCATCACGTTCTCGAGGGCGGTGAAATCCCGCAGCAGGTGGTGGAACTGGAACACGAACCCGATCTGGCGGTTGCGCAGGGCGGCCAGCTCGGCGGGCGAGAGCTCGGCATAGCGCTGGCCCGCCAGCGTGACGTCGCCTCCGCTGGGGTCATCGAGCGCGCCTAACAGGTGGAGCAAGGTACTCTTGCCGGAGCCGCTGGCGCCGATGATCGCGACGAACTCCCCCGGGCTCACTGTCAGCTGCACCCCGGTAAGCACGTGGATCGGTGCGCCGTCGCCGCCCACGTAGTCCTTCCGCAGATCGGTCGCCTCCAGCACCGGCTCATTCATGCCGGATCGCCTCCACCGGCACCAGCCGGGCCGCGGCGCGGGACGGATGGATGGTGGCCACCGTCGCCACCGCCAGGCTCACCGCGGCCACGATCAGAACGTCGATCAGCTCCACGTGGACCGGCAGCCGGTCCACGAAATACACGGAGGGGTTGATCCGGATGAGGCCGGAGCGATCGATCAGGTAGGCCAGGGCCAGCCCCAGGCCCATGCCCAGCACGGTTCCCACCGCCCCGATGATCGCGCCTTGAATCACGAACACCCGGCCGATGGCCGAGCCGGTGAGCCCCATGGCCCGCAGGATCCCGATCTCCCGGGTCTTGTCCGCCACCACCATGGTCAGAGTGCCGACGATGTTGAAGGCCGCGACGATCATGATGATGCAGATGATCAGTCCCATGCCCAGCTTCTCCAACTGCAACGCCGAGAAGAGCTGGGCGTTCTGGGTCTGCCAGTCGAGCGCGCGGTAGGGGTACCCCAGCCGCTCCTCCAGCCGGCGTCCGATGGCGGGCGCCTGCCAGGGATCCTCGACCTTGATCTGGATTCCCGAGACCGCGTCGCCCAGGCCGTCGAGCTGCTGGGCCATGGCCATCGACAACACGCCGAAGCCATCGTCGTACTGAAACATGCCGGTCTCGAAGACGCCGGTGACTTCCATCCGCCAGAATCGGGGCACCACCTGGCCCAGCGCGCGGTTCACCTGGGCCGACGCGTACCCGATCAGCTCGATGACGTCGCCCGGAAAGGCCGACATCCGATTCGCCAGCCGATAGCCCAGGATGATGCCGCCGTCGACGCTGTCGTGGGTGGTGCGGAAGGAGAGGTCGCCCTCCTTGATGGCGGCCGGCAGCGTGGTCACGCTGCGGGAACCGGTGTCGGCCATGCCGACTACGTTCACCACCGCCATGTAGCCGGCGCCATTGCGCGCCAGGGACTGGGTCAGCACCTCCGGCGCGGCGGCCACCACGCCCGGCTCGGTCAGCACCGAGTCGAGCGCGCCCCGCCACGGATCCATCCGAAGCGACTGCCCGTAGGTCAGGATCCGGAGGTCGGGATTGGCCACCAGGATCCGGTCCCGGAGCTCGTCCCGCAGCCCGTTCATCACGCCCAGCACCACGATCAGCGCCGCTACGCCGATCATCACGCCGGCAGCGGCGATCACGGTGTTGAGCGAGAGTCCGAAGAGCCGGCCCCGGCCGCGCAGGTAGCGGGCCGCGAGACGGAGCTCGAGTCGGGTGGGAAGCCGGAGCGGGGTCATGCGCCTACTGCTCCGGGCGCATGGCCGGGAAAAGGATCACGTCCCGGATCGACGGCTGGCCGGTGAGCACCATCATCAGCCGGTCGACTCCGACGCCGAGCCCGGCGGTGGGCGGCATGCCGTACTCCAGGGCGCGGATGTAATCGGCGTCGTGGGGCTGGGCTTCGTCGTCTCCCGCGGCGCGCTGCCGGGCCTGGTCCTCGAACCGGGCCCGCTGGTCATCGGGGTCGTTGAGCTCGCTGAAGGCGTTGGCCAGCTCTCTCCCCTGCACGAAGAGCTCGAACCGCTCGGTCAGATTGGGGTCCGCCCGATGCACCTTGGCCAGGGGCGAGAGCGCTTTGGGGTAATCGAGCACGAAGGTCGGCTGCACCAGGTCGGGCTCGAGAAAAAGCCGGAAGACTTCGTCCTGCAGCTTGCCGCCGGAGGACCCCGCGGCCTCGTCCGGTGCCATCCCCTTCCGCACCAGGGCCGCGCGCATCTCCCCGTCCGGGGCAGTTCGCACGTCCAGCCCGGCTCGTTCCCGTACTCCCTCCACGAAGGAGACCCGCTGAAACGGCGGGGTGAAGTCGAGGGTGACTCCCTGCCGCTCGATGCGGGGGCCGCCGCAGCACTCCACCACCACGCCCGAGATCATGCCTTCGACCAGCATCATGAAATCGGTGTAGTCGGCGTATGCCTGGTAGCACTCCAGCATGGTGAACTCGGGGTTGTGGGTCCGATCCATCCCCTCGTTGCGGAAATCGTGCCCGATCTCGTACACCCGCTCCAGCCCTCCCACGATCAGCCGTTTGAGATACAGCTCGTCGGCCACTCTCAGATAGAGACGCATATCGAGGGCATTATGATGCGTCACGAACGGGCGAGCCGAGGCACCACCGTACATCGGCTGCAGGATCGGGGTCTCGACCTCGAGGAAAGCCAGCTGGTCCAGGTAGTGGCGGAGAAAGCGGATAGCCCGCGCCCGGGTTTCGAACACGGTCCGGATGTCGGGATGCACCGCCAGATCGGCGTAGCGCTGGCGGTAACGGGTTTCCGGGTCGGCCAGCCCGCCGAACAGGGTCTCGCTGCCGTCCGGATTTTTCTGGAGCTTCCCCCGAGGGAGCGGCCGAAGTGACTTGGTCAGCAGGGTGAATCGCTCCACCCGCACGGTCACTTCCCCGGTGCGGGTTCGGAACAGCCGGCCGGTGGCGCCGAGATGGTCGTCCAGGTGGAGATGCTCCAGCACCCGCCACGAGTCCGCCAGATCATTCTGGCGGAAGTAGAGCTGGATGCGGCCGGAGCGGTCCTCCACATGGCCGAACGCGGTCTTCCCCTGGGACCGCCAGGCCGTCAACCGGCCCGTGACCGAGACCACGGGCCCCGCATCGCCCATCGCGTCCTGGTAGAGCGCGACCGCCGCCGCGGCCTGATGGGACCGATCAAACCGGTAGGCGAAGGGTGCTACGCCCATGGCCTCGAGCGCTTCCCGGCTGGCCCGGCGCGCCGCTTCGACGTAGGTGCGCTCTTCGGTCACGCGGCGCTCCCGCCCTGCTGCCGCAGGAACGCCTGAATGAACTCGTCCAGATCACCGTCCATGACCCGCTGCACATCGCCGACCTTGAGCTCGGTACGATGGTCGTTCACCATGGTGTACGGCTGGAACACGTAGGACCGGATCTGGTTGCCCCAGGAGATGTCGGTCTTGGTGGCTTCCACCTTGGCCCGCTCCGCTTCCTGCTCTTCCAATCGGCGCTGGTAGAGGGCCGCGCGCAGCATCTTGTACGCGGTTTCCTTGTTCTTGAACTGGCTCCGCTCCTGCTGACACGAGACCACGATCTTGGTGGGCAGGTGGGTGAGCCGCACCGCGGAGGAGGTCTTGTTGACGTGCTGTCCGCCGGCGCCCGACGCGCGGAAGACATCCATCTTGATGTCGTCGTCCCGGAGGTCGATCTCGATGGTGTCGTCGATGTCGGGATACACGAAGACGGAGGCGAAGGAGGTGTGCCGGCGGGCCTGGGCGTCGTACGGCGAGATCCGCACCAGTCGGTGGACTCCCTTTTCGGCCTTGAGGAAGCCGTAGGCGAATTCGCCGTTGATCTCGATGGTGGCCGACTTGATCCCGGCTTCCTCGCCGGGCTGGAGGTCCATGATGCTGACGTCGAATCCCTTGCGCTCGGCCCAGCGCACGTACATCCGCATCAGCATCTCGGCCCAGTCCTGCGACTCGGTCCCGCCGGCCCCGGGATGGATGGTGAGGATCGCGTCGCGGGCGTCGTCCGGCCCCAGCAGCATGGTGCGGAGCTCGAGATCTTCCAGCGAGTGCTCCAGGCCACCGGTCTCCTGTTCCAGCTCCTGGGCCAGGTCGTCGTCGGGACTTTCGTCCAGCATCTCGGCCATGGTGCGGGCGTCGGCCAGGCGCTGCTCATACGCCTGCACCGGGGTCAGCAGCGCCCGGAGCGTCTTGAGCTCCTGGACGGTGGCCTGGGCCTGGTCCTGATTGGCCCAGAACCCAGCATCGGATTGCCGGTCTTCGAGTTCTTTCAGGCGGGCGCGCTTGCGCTCGAGGTCAAAGGAACCTCCTGAGCTCGGCGAAGCGCTGGTCCAACTCGGTGAGTCTATCGGTCAGGATCGACATGGTCCCTCATACGAATAACCGCCCCCCGCAGGCGGGGGAGCGGCCGTCAGCCACAAAGATAATGGGGTAGAAGCCCTGCGACCGGTACCTCGCGCCTTAGGAAAACACCGGCTGCCCGTCGGCCAGAATCTCATTCAGGGCCTCGGTGAAGTAGCGCGTCGACGTGGCCATCTCCATCCCCACCTGCTCGGTGTATTCCTCCCAGCATTTCCTGATCTCGTCCTCGAACAGGATCTTGAGCGTGCCGTCGCGCAGCCCGTCGGCCCGCTTGCCGGGATGGTACACCACCAGATCCGAGATGAGGGCCCGCGCCAGCCGGCGGGCCTTGGTGGCCGGGTCGGAGGCGAGGAACGGGTTCACCGGTCGCCGCGGGGGCGCCGGAGGGGTCGGGGGTGCCGAAAAGACCGGCGCTGCCGGCGGCGGGAGCGGTGCGGCGGGCGGGGCTGCCGCGGCTCGAGCGGTTACCGGCTGGGCTGGCTCTGGGGCCGATCGGGGGCCGACCGCCGGAGGCGGGGGCGCCGTGGCGGCGGCGGCGGCCGGGGCCTGGGCCGGTCTCACTCCCGCCCCCGCGGGCGGCATCACCGCGGGAGGAGCATGGGTCGGAGGGGCCAGGGGGCGGGCCGGGGTCGTGAGCGGCGGAGGGGGCGCGTGATAGGTCGCGGGAGCGGTAACGGGAGTTGGCGCCGGAGCCGGGGCGAACTCCGGTTCCACCGGCCGCCCCACGAAGAACACCGCGGAACAGGCGGAGCATCGGGCCCGGACCCCACGAACCGGGACCTTGGCCGGATCCACCCGGAACACCGTCTCGCATTTGGGGCAGCTGACGTTCATGGCAGCTTCACCTCGGCTCCCGGCCGGTGACGCCCCGGCCCTCGGCATCTCGGGCTCGGCGCCGGTCTACCACGTAGACCGAGCCCGGAAGCGTCTTGGCGTAACTCTTCATTTCCGTGGCCAGCTCACTCACTTCGGCCGGATGGCTGAAATTCCGGTGCCGGTTGGTGACGATCCCGATCGACAGCGTCATGAGCGGCACCCGGTGCAGTTGACCCCGCCGGTCCTTCCCGAAAAAATAGCCTGCCCTGCTGTCCTGCTCGTTGTACTGCAGCGGCACCAGGGTGTCGAACACGTCCAGGATCTCGGTGCACACGGTATCGACCGCCTCGGCCGGCAGGATGAAAATGAAATCGTCGCCGCCGATGTGCCCCACGAACCCACGCGGTCCCTGGAGCCCCTTCACCACGTCGTGCAGGATCCGGGAGAGCAGGTAGATCACCCGGTCGCCGTCATAGTAACTGTAGCGGTCGTTGAATTCCTTGAAATGGTCCAGATCGGCGTAGCAGACCGCGAACTCGTGCCCGGTTTCGAGCTGGCGCCGGATCTCCCGCTCGATTTCCGTGGTACCCGGCATCCGGGTGCTGGGATGCACCGCCACGTCGCGCTGGGTGCGAACCAGCATGGCATCCAGCCGGGCCCGTTGTTCGGGCGGGGGGAAGACCGCGGTGAGGATCTCATCGGCCCCGGCGGCGAACCACTGCTGCATGGACTCCGGGTCGTGCGCCCCTTCCAGGACGGTGACGGGCACGATGGCACTGAACGGATCGGCCTTGATGGCCGCCACCAGGACCTTGGCGCTCTCCGCCATCCGTTCCCCGTCCACCACCAGCAAGCTGGGGTGGCCCCGCATGACGATCGATTCGACCTCGTCACGCCGCTCAAGTACCAGGAGGGGAAAGCCCTTGTTTTCCGCCCACCGTCGAATGAGCTCGGGGACGGGCACGTCGACCGGCCCGTAATAGAGAATGGTCGGTCGGGTCCGCACCCGGGGCGTCTCCTCGTAACTATAGGTGTCTTAAAAACTTACGCTGTGTCGCGACAGCTTGTCAAATCGGGCGGGCAGCCGGTCGGACGGGCTGGCGGACGGTTAACCGCCATCGATCCTCGAGTTTCCGACCCCTGCCCGCCTGCCCGCCCGACCGCCAGCCCGCCTGCCCGTCAGACGAAAAAGGCCATTGCCGCGACCAGAGCATACATGGCCAGCAATTGTACCCCCTCGAACCAGTTGGACTCTCCGTCCAGCGTGATGATGGCGCTCACCACCATGGTCAGCGCCAGGGCCGCCACCTCGAAGGTGGTGAAGACCAGGTCCATCGGCCGTCCCAGCAGCAAGCCGACCAGCACCAGCACGGGCGCCACCAGCAGCGCCACCTGGGTACTCGATCCCAGGGCGATCTGCATGGCCAGGTCCATCTGGCCTTTGCGGGCCACCAGCACCGCGGTACCGTGCTCGGCCGCGTTTCCGATGATCGGGACGATGATGAGACCGAGGAACGTCTCGGAGAACCCCATGGTGGCGGTCACATTCTCGGTGGCGTGGACCAGGATCTCCGATTGTACCACCACGCCGAGTGTTGCGAGGCCCAGGACCACCGTCGCCTTGATCGGACTCCAGATCTCGCCCACGGTCGGATGCGGCTCCCCCCCGAACAACGACCGGTGCGTCTTGAGGGAGAACAGCAATGAGAAACCATACGTGACCGCCAGGACCAGCGCCACCGATTCGGTCAGCATCAGCTCCCGGGGGAATCCGGCCTCGGGTCGAATGCTGTGAAACAGGGCCGGGAACACCAGGCCCACCACCGCCAGCGCCATCATGCCAGCACTGGCGCCGGCGGATACCCGGTTAAAGCGGAGCGTGGGACGACCGATGCCACCGGCCAGGAAACAGAGTCCCATGATCAACAGCAGGTTGCCCAGGATGCTGCCGGTGATGGAGGCCTTCACCAGGTCGATGAGTCCCGATCGCAGCGCGGCAATCGCGATGATCAGCTCGGCGGCATTGCCGAAGGTGGCGTTGAGCAGCCCACCGATGGCCGGCCCGGAACGCGCGGCCAGGTGTTCGGTGGCCTCCCCCATGACGCCGGCCAGCGGGATGACGCCGAGACACGCGGCGATGAAGACCACCAGCGGGTTGGCGTGCATCAGGTTGAGCCCGATGGTCGCCGGGACAAACAGCAGCATGAGGCTGCGCCAGGAGAGCCACCACGGGCGGGCGGTCGGGCCGCCGGACGGGCGGGCCACTTTGCGCGGCTGTTCCCGACGCTGGCCCTCCGCGGTGTTTCTCGACTCCCTGAGCCTCTCCGTGACGGGCCGAGTTTCCCGCGGCTTTCGCCCTTTGTCTCGTTCGCCTGCCGGCCCCCTCGGTCGTCTATCCGCCGGTGGTGCGCCTGCCTGCCCGCTCGCGGGTTGCCCGCCTGCCCGCCTGTCCGCCTGCCCGCCCGTCTCCAGCAGCCGCGCCAGCGGGCCGCGCGGATTGGCCATGATCCGCTCCAGCAGCGCGGTCCGGTCGAATGGAGCGGACCCCTCGAGTGCCCGGCGGGCCTGTGGGCTCAGTCCATACTCGCCGGTCCCGGCGATCGGGCGGGGCGCGGGCGAGGTGCTGAGGCGGCGGCGGAGCTCCTCCCGGGCCGGCAGGCCCCGCCCCTTCCCCAGAGTGGCCAGAGAGCTGTCGGCCAGCAGCGCCAGCAGGACGTGTTCCAGTCCGACGAATGGGTGACCGAGCGATTGGGCTTCGATCTGGGCGGCTTCAGCCAGCAGCCGGGCGGCGTCTCCCAGACCGGGAGACGAAGGCGGAGTGGGATCGGTCATGTCAGAGGGGCGTGGCTTCGTCGATCAGCATGATCGGGATGTCGTCCTCCACCCGATACACCAGCCGGCAGGCGTGGCAGACCAGCTGCTCCTCCGGTTCGCGGCGATACTCCAGATCGCCCTTGCACTTGGGACAGACCAGGATCTCGAGCAGCTCGGGAGGAATGCTCATGGCGTGAGCGTCATGATCGCGGGTCGCGAATCACGGGTCGCTGGAGCTCCGGTGGCCGGGAAACCCGAATCGTTCGAGCAGTGCGCCGTCCTTTCGCCAGTTGGCCAGCACCTTCACCCAGGTTTCGAGGAACACCCGCTGTCCCATCAGCTGCTCCAGGCGCATGCGGGCGCGGCGGCCGAGTTCCTTGATGGTCCGGCCGCCTTCACCGATCAGAATGCCCTTCTGGGAGTTTCGCTCGACGTAGAGCGTCGCCCGAATGTACACTGGATCGGTGTGCTCGCGGAATTCGTCCACCTCGGCGGTGAAGGCGTAAGGAACCTCGTCGCCCAGCAGCTCGAAGGCCGCTTCGCGCAAATACTCGACCGCGAAAAACCGGAGCGGCTGGGTGCCGAGGTCGTCGGCGGGGAATTCGAACGGAGCGATGGGCAGGAGCGCGGCGATCTCGCGCAGCAGCTCGGGAATCCCCTCGCCCGTCGTGGCCGAAACCCAGTGGGCACCGGGACCGTCGGTCGGTCGGTCGGTCAGTCGGTCCGGTACCAGGTCGGCCTTGGTGTAGACCGTGAGTACCGGGGCGGGAAGTGGTTGGGAAAGCCCGGCGAGGGTGGTGAAGTCGGGCGCGGGAGCCTCAGGCGCGGGGTGCAGGTGGACGATGACGTCGGCCCGCCGGGCACCCTGGAGCGCCAGCTCCCGCATCCGTTGCTGCATCAGGTAGTCGGGATCGAGTAGTCCGGGCAGGTCGTGGAAGATGAACTGCACGTCAGCTTCGGTGCGCAGGCCCACCACGGGCAGCCGGGTGGCCTGGGCCTTGGGACTGACGATGGCGAGGTGCTCGCCGACCAGCGCATTGAGGAGCGCGGACTTCCCGACGTTAGGCCGGCCGGCCAGCGCGACGTGGCCGCATTGTTGGACGGACGGGCGGACGGACGGACTGACGGTCGGTTCGTGGGGGTCGCCGGGCATGTCCGTAATATGGTCGGTCCGTCGGTCCGTCGGTCCGTCGGTCCGGCAGACCGTCCGACCTAATTGGGTCACCAGGTGACAGCGGTTCCGTGGCCCGGGCTACTGTCGGGCATACCTGCGGAGGATCACGTCATCGCAAGCCGTAGAGTTTCTCCGCGTTGCCCCGCAGGACCATCGTCGCGAGCCGCTCCGCCCCCTCGCGAGTCACCTCGCCGTCCTGGAGCATCGCCGTGAGCGCCATGGCGAGCGCGCGCTTTGCCCCCGTGGCCCCGAGCCAGCCCCATTCCTCCCACCCCAACTCCGGCGTGTCGGGATAGGCGTCGGATCCAAACAGGACTTTGTCTGGAAAGAAGGTCAGCCACTCGCGGAGGACACCCGCCGTGATGGCCGGAGAATTCACGCTCCCCAAGAACGAAATGTCGGCGTAGACGTTTGGCTTCCCGAACAGCGAAAGGGTATGCCGTGGGTAGGGCCAACCGCCGTGGACCAGCACGAATCTCGTCCCGCGAAGCGTCGGATCGGTGAAGACCGGCTCGAGCAGGAGGGGATCGGCGCCCGCGGCCAGGAAGTACCCTCCGGCTCCGTCGAAGGCGTGGAGGTGCACCACCAGGCCCAGCCGGCCCGCCTCCTTGGCGATGAACCGGAACAGGTAGTCCTGGACCAGCTTGTACTCGGTCACCGACGGCGCGCCGCTCCGGGCAAATCGATCATACACCCCCGCGGCGCGGGTCGCCGAAACCGTGTCGAAGTCCAGCGACCGCAGATACGCGATCTCGTACTTGATTGCCACCGCCCCCTCTCGACGGAACCGTTCCAGGGTGGGAGTCACCACCAGCCTGGTGTATTCGGCCAGCGTGGTGGGCACGGCCTCGAGTCCCAGCGCGCCGAGGTAGCGCTGGATGTGCTTGCGTTCGCGGGGGACCAGGTCCATCCGGTCCGGCGTCACGGCGGCGACCGTCTTCGAGTCCAGCGGGTACAGCAGGGGATCGGCGAACGGGACCCAGCGAAACCGCGGCGCCTCGAGTCCTGGGCCCACCGACATGCGGTTGGCGAGCGCGACGTCGGTGCCGAGCCGGTCGAGTACCCATGCGGCGTAATGCACGCCGTGCTCAAGGCGGATCCGTGCCTTGAGCGCCAGGAGCTCGCGCACATGCTCCTCGGTCCGGTCCTGGTACGGATAGCCGTACAACTCGCGCCACGCGGTGATGAACTCGGGATTCTGGGTTGTCAGCCTCGCCGGGAACGAGTAGGGCGGCAGGTTGCCCACCGGCAGTGCGTCGAAATCGCTGTCGGCCGGCTGGCCGGGAAGGATCGGGAGACCCGCGTGGGTGTGGTTGTCGATGGCGCGGACGCTCTTGATGTAGGCGTAGAGCGCCGAGTCCACCGGCGTCTGGGAATGGACCGGCGGGATCCAGAGAAAGGCCGTGCCGAGGGACAGGCCCAGGGAAAGCGCCCAGGTGATACGTGGCATGACAGGCCCGGTGAGATGGATGGGTCGAATCGTACCCGCGTCGCGGGCGGGCGCCAGACATCGCCTGGCCCAGCCTTGCGCCCCCCCAACGCAACGACCCCAAGTCGGTCCGTCGGTCCGGTCGCAAACGACGAAGCCCCGCTCAAGGTTGAACGGGGCTTCGTGAAGGGGCGGCTGACGATGGCCTACTCTCCCACCACCTCTCAGTGGCAGTACCATCGGCGCTGCAAGGCTTAACGGCCGTGTTCGGAATGGGAACGGGTGTGGCCCCTGCGCGCTAATCGTCAGCCAAGAACAAAACAATCGCAGATCCGGAAGCTCGTTGGGTACCAAAACCATTTGGAGAGATCAAACTGCACGGGCGATTAGTAGCGCTCGACTGAAGGCCTTGCGGCCCGTACATCTGCGCCCTATCAACCTGGTAGTCTCCCAGGGCCCTTCAGGAGTCTTAAGACTCAGGAACGTTCATCTTGGAGAGCGTTTCCCACTTAGATGCATTCAGCGGTTATCGCTGCGCGACATCGCTACCGGGCGCTGCCCCTGGCGGAACAGCCCGTACACGAGCGGTCACTTCGTCCCGGTCCTCTCGTACTAAGGACGACACTCCTCAACGTTCCCACGCCCACGACGGATACAGACCGAACTGTCTCACGACGTTCTGAACCCAGCTCATGTACCACTTTAACCGGCGAACAGCCGGACCCTTGGGACCTTCTCCAGCCCCAGGATGTGATAAGCCGACATCGAGGTGCCAA
>DASWKS010000637.1:0-3491 GCA_036396495.1 Gemmatimonadales bacterium | reverse complement strand
TCGGAAGGTCGAAAGAGTCGGAAGCAAGGATGATCGGCTTACGCCCCTTACTCTCCTGCCGCCGCTGGGGCGGCAGGAGAGCGGATGGATCCTGCACGAGCTACAGCGGCAACGACTCCACCCGGGTCACCCGGTCGGCCTCGACCCGGTTCCGAAGCCGGTTGCTTTGCGCCGGGAGCGGGACGATGGCAAGCAGCGTCAGCAGGACCGCAAGAACGATCGGCCGAGGGGCGGCGGAGCGAAAGTTCAGATTGCCGCAATCCGGAGTGCTGTCACTGGTCGTGGTGTTCGGCGAACCACTCGGTGGCAGTGGTGGGGGAGCGTGTATGAGGTGTTCACCATCCCGAAGGAGCTCCGGGACGGAGTCGAGTTGATGGATGATCGGCTCGAGCTGACTGGGCAGGGCGGCGTCAGCGTCGAGGAGCGGCGCAGCAGAGCCACCATCACGTTCTGGGGCCGGACCGCCGATGGCGTCGGGATCGAGGGAACTATTCACTGCCAGGGGTTCAACCCCTGAACCAGTTATTCGGTTCTGGGTGACTATTCCTCGGCGGTCCGGCGAAGCTCCTCGAGCATCCCGGACAATCTCTCACGCCCCGGCACCTCCGCGAAGGCACTGATCCATCGAGTGACGTAGGCCCAGTCCAGTGCATCGCCCTGCCGCCGGATCACGCCGACAGCATCCTCCAAGTCGCGAGGCCGTCCCGCGAACAGTTTGTGGATCAGCAGATCCTCCGCGGTCGCGAACGGTACGTCGGTGGCACCAATCCGCACCCGGATAGCCCGCCTGATCGCGTCTGCCTCGTAGGGCAGGGTCGAGAAGATGAGATCCACCCGCAGCCCGGACGGAGCATGGCGGGTTGGAAGCACAAACGTCTCGGCAACAAAGGCGGGAAGATCGGGAGGAAGCGGCTCGAGACCGGTGGCGGAGCAGGCCTCGAGCACAGTCGAGAGCTGATCAGGCCCAACCCCCAGCGTCGCATCGATGTCGTCGGTGAATCGGGGCTGCCCGTGCAATAACACCGCCTGGCCGCCGATGAGCATGAAGGGGATCCGCCGGGACTCCAGCCCGCGGGTCAGCCCTTCCAGCAACATCGTCAGTTCATCAGGCGGAGGGGAGGCCATTCAAGACCCGGGCCATCGCGAGATCCGACGCGAGATCCTGACGCCAGTCCAGCCCCAGGTCGGGTCGGAGCCGGCGGGCCTCATGCAGCATCGCTCGATATCGGGCCAGCGCCTGATGAAAAGTCAGGGACCGGTAGGCCCACCGTTGATATTCCCGCTCGAACTGACGCAGGCGGGGAGTGACCTCAAGCATTCTCAAATATACCGCTGCGCGGACCTACTCGGTTCTAAGCGCTTCGAGCGGGTCGACTCGCGAGGCTCGTCGGGCGGGCAGATAGAGCGCCAGCAGGGCCACCACCAGCATCAGAAGCGTCAGCACCGCGTAGCTGGCGAAGTCGGTGGGGCTCACCCCGAACAGCATGCCCCGCAGGCTTCGCGTCAGCGCGAACGCGCCCGCCAGGCCAACCCCGATACCGGCCAGTACCACCAGCCCGCCCTGCCGCAGCACCATCCAGCGCACGTCACCCGAGCTGGCCCCGAGGGCCAGCCGCACCCCGATCTCGGCGGTGCGGCGGCTCACGGCGTAGGCAATCACGGCATATACGCCGACCGCGCCTAACAGCAACGCGATGCCGGCCGCGAGTGTCACCAGGGTGAATGCAAACGCGGCCGGCGCGGTGGCATCGTCGATTACCCCCTGCAGCGTGCCCACGTCGGCGAGCGGCAGGCCGGGATCGAGTTCATGCACCACCTGTTGCACGGTGGGCAGGACCGACAGCGGGGGGACGGCGGTCGCGAGCACGTAGGCCATCAGGCCCGGATGGGGGCCTTCGTCGGTCGCCGGCAGCACCGGCAGGTAAATAAGTCGCTTGAGCTCATCGGTCTCGACCCGGCCGCGCACGTCGTTGGCCACGCCGACTACGGTGTGCCACGGACTGTCCGGACTGAACCGAACCCGCCGGCCGATCGGGTCCTCACCCGGGAAGTATGCTTCCGCAGCCGCGCGGCTCAGGATCGCAGCGCTTGCCGGGCCGGTCTGGTCCCCCGGGGTGAAGCTGCGGCCGCGCACGGCAATGTCGAGGGTTCCGAAGTAGTCCGTGCTGGCGATGCGCAAGCCGGTGACCGGGGGCACCGTGCCCTCAGGTGTCGGCCGGCCTTCCACCTGGAGCACGTCGCCAAAACACATGTAGCCAACCAGGGGGAGACACTGGCCGATGGCCCCGACCCGTTCAATACCGGGGAGTCCGGCCAGCCGCTCCTGCAGGCGGTCGTGGAACGCGCTGGCGGCGGCACGGCTGGGGTAGCGGGTGCCCGGGAGGCCGAGGTGAAAGACCAGGGCCTGGCGCTCGGCGAAGCCGAGATCCACGGCGCGCAACGCGGCGAAGGTGCGGAGCAAGAGCCCCGAGCCGATCAGCAGCATCAGCGCGAGCGCCACCTGGGTCGCGACCAGCACGCTCCGGCCTTGCAGCCGGTTCCGATCGGCGGTGCTGCGCCGGCCGCCCTCTTTCAACGCCACACCCAGATCGCCGTGACGGCGGAGCGCGGGAATCACGCCGAGGAGCAGGGCGATCAGCAGGGTGATCCCCAGGGCAACGGCCACCACTTCGGGATGCAGTCCGACCTCGTGCAGCCGGGGAATATTGACCGGGGCGTAGAGTCGAAGCAGGCGCACCGCCGCGGCCGCGCCGGTCAGCCCCAGCGCAGCGGCGGCGACAGCCAGCAGCAGCGATTCGGCCAGGGAGCCCCGCGCCAGGCGCGCCCGGCCGGCACCTAACGCCGTGCGGACGGCGGCCTCGCGCTGGCCCTCTTCGGCCCGAACCAGGAACAGGTTCGCCACGTTCGCGACCGCGATCAACAGCACGAAACCGACGGTGCCGAACAGCACCCACAAGGTGGCCCGGACGTCGCCGATCAGCTCGTCCTTCAGCGGCACGATACGGGGATAGACCCCGGCGTCGTCCAGATAAGCCGCCACCTTCGCGGGGTCTGCTGGATCCTCACGCAGGCGCGGGAACAAGGACACCATCTCCCGTTCCATCCCGGCGGGGTCCGCCGACGGCGCGAGGCGCGCGATGGCCTTCTCGCCCCACCCGCCAATCCAGTCCCGCCGCACGCCCTGCGGAACCCAGAGCCGGGTCTGCGCGTTGGGGAACGCGAACTCCGGAGGCATCACCCCGACCACTTCGAACCCGACCCCATCCAGATCGATGGTGCGGCGCAGCACCGCGGGATCGGCACTGAACCGCTCGCGCCAGAGCCGGTCCGACAACACGACGACAGGCGCCGCGCCCTGCTGTCCCTCCTGGGCCGCAAACCAGCGGCCCAGCCGCGGCGGCACCCCGAGGACGCTGTGCAGGGTGGGCGTGGCTCGAACCGCCTCCAACTGGACCGGCTCGCCCACGCCGGTCAGGGTGGGCTGAAAGAAC
>DASWKS010000636.1:0-4700 GCA_036396495.1 Gemmatimonadales bacterium | reverse complement strand
CTTGAGCTCGATCACCAGCCGCATACCGTCGCGATCGGACTCGTCCCGCACCGCCGAGATCCCCTCCACCCGCTTCTCCAGCACCAGCTCCACGATCTGCTCCGACAGCCGCGCCTTGTTCACCTGGTAGGGGATTTCGGTGACCACCAGCGCGCTCTTCCCGGTGGAGGCCTTCTCCTCCACCACCACCCGGGCCCGCATCACCACCCGGCCCCGGCCGGTTTCATAGGCTTCGCGCAGCCCCTGCAGGCCGTAGATGTAGCCGCCGGTGGGAAAGTCGGGACCCTTGATGTGCTTGAGCAGCTCGTCCAGGCCGGCGCTGGGATTGCGAGCCAGCACCTCCACCGCGCCGCAGACTTCGCGGAGGTTGTGGGGCGGGATATTCGTGGCCATACCCACCGCGATGCCGCTCGAGCCGTTCACCAGCAGGTTGGGGATCTTGGACGGCAGCACCGTCGGCTCTTCCCGCTGGTCGTCGAAGTTGGGCTGGAACGCGACCGTGTTCTTGTCGATGTCCTCCAGCGCCGCGACCGCGATCCGGGTCATGCGGGCTTCGGTGTAGCGGTACGCCGCCGGCGGATCCCCGTCGACCGAACCGAAATTGCCCTGCCCATCCACCAGCGGATATCGAAGCGAGAAATCCTGCACCATACGCACCAGCGCGTCATAGACCGCGCTGTCGCCGTGGGGGTGGTACTTGGCCAGCACTTCACCGACCACCGCGGCGGACTTCTTGTACGGCCGTCCCGGCACCAGCCCCAGATCGTTCATCGCATACAGAATCCGGCGGTGCACCGGCTTGAGTCCGTCGCGCACGTCGGGGAGAGCGCGGGAGACGATCACGCTCATCGAGTAGTTGATGAAGCTCTGCTTCATCTCCTCCTCGATCGGGCGGGGCAGGATGCGTTCACGCGAGTTGGGCGCAGTCATGACGGCTCAAAGACGGGGTGGCGAGCTGGAGCGGGACCTGGGCGACAAATCCCGCAGGCAGACGCTAAAAGTAACCGGGGTACCGGCCCTCCGGCAAGCGGGGCGACAAACCTCAAGGTGTTACGTAGCAATGAGTTATCAGCCAGGTTGATGCGCGAGTTAGGCGCCGTCAAACAGTGCGACGGGTTTGCGGCGCTATCAGCTGCGGCAGCTTCGCTCGGCAGCGACAAATCTGTTGCTGCAGCATCCGGTGGAGGGGGAGTTCTCTTTCGATGCCGCTGCTCGAAATCGCCGACCCGATGAGCGCCGGGCCGCAGGGGATCTTCAACGGCGCAGGGTGGCCAGGCTGAAAAACCTCCCATTAGTTTGTAACAGACGTGTAACGACCATAGCACCTATGCGCACCGCGGGTTTCGTCGCGCAAGGCCATTCGATTCAAAGTGTTACATGCGATCGCTTCGTTAAGGTTTAGCTCATAATGTTCCAACATGCATCGGACCCTATCAACTGTGATAGGGTGCGGGTTCACGTCATCCTCCATACTCTTGTGGGGACATGACTTCGATCCCCCAGCCGTAGGCAGCGGAGTGTTGCGGCGGCACCCGCTGTCTGAATAATGACGCGCGACGATCCAGCCCAGCCCCCGGTTGGCCACGGCGAGACTATCCTCGTGACCGAGGACACCGACAACCTGCGCGCGATGCTGGCGGAGATGCTGGTGGGGTTGGGATACAAAGTTCTGCAGGCCGCCAGTGTAAGTGCTGCCCTCGCAGTGTTGGCCGACCAGAAGGTCGATCTCCTGCTCAGTGATGTGGTGATGGGGGGCCAGACCGGCGGTATTGAGTTGGCACGGGCCGCCCGGGCCATCGATCCCAACATGCGGATAGTATTGATGTCGGGGTACATGGAGCATTTCCTCCCCCGGGCCCACTCGGAAGTCTGCGACGCGATTCTCATGAAGCCGTACCGGCGCCATGAACTGGCGTCCCGGCTCCGAGAGCTGCTGGATACTCGCGTTTCCTGAGTTTCGCGTCGTCGACGCGCCACATGACCATTCGAACCGGTGCCGGGCCCGCAGAGTCGAGCGAAGTGCTTCGCGGCTGGCGATCCCTGAGTCTGGGGCTGGCGCTGGTGCTCGTGCTCGGGGCGGGAGTGCTCGCCACCGCCAGCCAGCGGCGGCTGCTGGGCCTGGTCCTGGAGGTGGAGCAGTCGGACCAGGTGCTGCTGCACCTGATCGAGCTCTTCGGCGCGCTCACCGAGGCGGAAACCGGCCAGCGGGGCTACGTGATCACCGGCGACCCGGTCTTTCTGGAGCCGGTGCGGCGCGCCCGGGTGCGGCTGCCCCAGCTGATCGACTCGTTAGGCATGGAGCCGGTCGGCAATGACCGCCTGCCGAGCCGGGTCGACAGCCTGTCCCGGGTCCTGGCGCACCGTCTCGCGATGATCGACAGCACCATCGAGGGCCGGGAAGTCCTCGGGGCGGCCATCTTGACTGATGCGGCCCGGTTCCGCCGCGGCCAGGCGCTGAGCGACGCGGCCCGCGCCCTCATCGGGGCCCTGCAGTCCGACCAGCAGCGGCTCTCCGCCGCCAGTCGCGCCCGGGTGTCCGCCGCCAACCGGGTGGCCGGTCTTCTGGTCTGGGGTGCCCTCGGCGGCAGCGTGATCGTGGCCGGCCTGCTCGTCTTCGGGATGCGCACCGAGGTCACCCGGCGCCGGGCCCAGCGGACTGCCGCCCTCAGCCAGGTGGTGGAAGAACAGCGCAAGGCCACCGAGCTGCTCGAGGGCCTCTTCACCCAGTCGACCTTCGCTATCATCGCGCTCGATGCGGATTACCTGGTGGTCCTCTGGAACCCCGCCGCCGAGCGCATGTTTGGTGTGCCGGCGGGCGAGGTGCTGGGACGGGAAGGGCCGCTGCTGGAATCTCCCCCCGACCAAGCGCCCGGGCTGGATCCCCGAAGCGTCTTCACCCGGGCCGCGAGTGGTGAGCGGCTGCACAACCTCGAGGTCCGCCGGTTTCGCCGCGACGGCACAATCATCGATCTGGTCGTCTCCACGGTGACGTTGTACACCGCCGCCGGCAAGCCCCGCGGGGTGGTGGAGATCATCGAGGACGTCACCGACCGCAAGCGGGTGAATCAGCAGCTGGTCCAGGCGCAGAAGATGGAGGCGGTCGGTCAGCTCACCGGAGGCATCGCCCACGATTTCAACAATCTGTTGGCCGCGATCGTGGGCAATCTGGACATGCTGACCGAGCAGCTCGCCGGCCACCCCGCCGGCGCCAAGCTGGCCCGTCTGGCGCTGGAGGCAGCCCTGCGCGGGGCCAACCTGACCCGCCAGTTGCTGGCCTTTTCTCGCCGGCAGCCGTTGCAACCCCGGCCGATGCAGCTCAATACGCTCATCAATGAACTGGATGAGCTGTTGCATCGCACCCTGGGCGAAGCGATCGAGGTCCAGACCCGGCTGCAGCCCGATCTGTGGATCGCCCGGGTCGATCCCACGCAAGTGGAGACGGCGATCCTGAACCTCGCGGTCAATGCGCGCGACGCCATGCCGCGCGGGGGCCGGCTCACCATTGAAACCGCGAACCGGCGGCTCGATCAGGACTATGCCGAGCTCAACCCTGACAGCATGCCAGGCGACTACACCATGCTGGGCGTAAGCGACACTGGGACCGGGATCCTACCCGAGGTCCTTCCGCGGGTCTTCGATCCCTTTTTCACCACCAAGGAGCCCGGGAAGGGATCTGGCCTGGGTCTGAGCATGGTCTATGGGTTTGCCCGGCAGTCGGGAGGGCACGTCAAGATCTACAGCGAGGTGGGACACGGCACCACGGTCCGGCTCTACCTCCCCCGCTCCTTGGCACCTGGGGAACTGGTGGCCCCCAAGGAGCCGGCGGGCAGCATTGCCCCCGGCCGGGGAGAGACCATTCTTGTAGTGGAGGATAGCGCCGCTGTGCGCGACACGGCCGCCAATCTGCTGGAGGGCCTGGGATACCGGGTGCTCACCGCCGATCGGGCCGACGCGGCTATGGACCTGTTGAATGGCGGAGCCCACGTGGACCTGCTCTTCACGGATATCGTGATGCCGGGTGGAGTGTCGGGCGTCGATCTGGCGCGGATGGTCCGGGCCCGCTGGCCCGGAATCAAGGTGGTATTCACCACCGGCTTCTCCGATGACGTGCTGCCCGCCGGACTGGCCGGCCCCGATCCGATGCTGGTGAAGCCGTATCAGCGGCACGAGTTGGCGCGCCTGCTGCGTACCTTGCTGGACTAGAGGAAGCGACCGGCATGCGACGCAAGCGGCTGGCCATCATCGACGACGAACCCGGCTTCATCGAGTTCGTGCGTCAGGTGGCCGAGTCCTGCGGGATGGATGCGTTCGCCACGGCCGACCCGGCCCTGTTCCGGGACCACCTCCGGGGATCCCGTCCCGATGTGATCGTGCTGGATCTCTACATGCCCGGCACCGACGGCATCGAGCTGCTGCGCGAAATCGGCCAGCTCAGCGCGACGTCGATGATCTTCCTGGCCAGTGGGACCGACACCCGGGTGCTGGAGAGCGCGTTCCGGCTGGGACAGGAGCGCGGGCTCCGGATGGTCGGCGCCATCCAGAAACCGATCCGGGCGGTCGAGCTGCGCGCCCTGCTGAACGACCTCCTCACCGGCGCCGCCCCGCCGCCCCGTCCCACCGAGCTGGCCCAGGCGCTGGAGCAGGATCAGTTGGACCTGCTGTACCACCCCACGCTGGACCTGCGGCTCCGGAGTATTGTC
>DASWKS010000635.1:0-5936 GCA_036396495.1 Gemmatimonadales bacterium | reverse complement strand
AACCTTCGCGGCAGCGTACTTCGGGGAACCCGATTTGGTAAGGCAGTCCTGCGCGGCGTGAAGGGTGGAGCGTGGGATGCGGTAGTTACTAGCGGCATGGTGTGGGACCCCCGGGGAACGTGGCTCCGTGCCCCGGGCTGGCGCCAATTAAGAGAAGGGTACACGGGTACTCGCGCCATGTTTCACATGGTGCTGCTGGTAGCCTTCATGGCCCCGCTCATTCTGCGGACGCTCTACTGGCTTTCGATCAATCGCTTCCAGACCCTGCTGGTCCCACTGGCAGACTCGACGCGCGTATCGGGCATGACTCCGTGCTTGAGCGAGACGTGTCAGGTAACAACCATTTGGCGCGCCGTGTTTGGCGTGGATCGGGGATGGACGGTTTGGCTGCCAGCGGGCGCTCTTGTGATCTATAACCTCATCAGGACCTACCTCACGTGGCAGATTTCCCCGATGCGGGAGGAGGAGGACCTTTCCGGCGTATCTCCCGCCCTGAGTCGCTACCGTCACCTGCTCTGGTTGCATTGGATATTCACGATTCTGTTTGTCTATGCCGTTGTTCACGCGGGTCAATTAATACTGCGAAATCTGTTCCTCCCGGTATGGCTTCCGCAGTGACGAACGGCAGAGCTGGGCGACTGTGGGACAGACTGTGGGACTCTGGCTCGAAACGGCTTGTTTTCCTCAAAACGACTCGGCACCACTCGTACCGGGAAGGTGTTGAGTAGTGCCGAGTTATGTCAAACCGTGCTGAGTGATGCCGAGCTGAACCCGCTTTAGGAAACCGCTGCTCTATCCAGGCTGAGCTACGGGGGCGAAACCCAAAAACTTAACCTCGCTAATCGACAATCTCAAAATCGGTTGCGTCGTCTCCTTCATCCGGAATCTCCGAGATCTCCACCTTCGTGACGTCGGAGAAGCGAGGCCCTCTCCGAAGTGCCTGCTCCAGAGTGGCCAGGTGCTCCGGGGAGCCGGACGCTGTGACCTCCACCTCACCGGACGGCAGGTTTCTGACCCACCCCGTGACACCGGCGACCTGCGCCTGACGCAGGACAAAATACCGAAAGCCGACGCCCTGCACCCGCCCGCCGACCCGATATCGGCGGGTTACGCGGCGGGGGTCCGGGCCCGTTTCCTGGCCTTGAGCCATTCCGTCACCAGAGGGAGCATCGATACGCCGATGATGGCGAGGACCACCAGGGAAAAGTTCTCCCGCACTGCGGGCAGGTTGCCGAACAGGTATCCGCCCAGCGTGAACAGCACCACCCACAGAATCCCTCCCGCGACGTTATAGGTGATGAACCGGGTGTAGTTCATCCGTCCCACGCCGGCTACGAAGGGCGCGAAGGTCCGGATGATGGGGATGAACCGCGCCAGGACGATGGTCTTTCCGCCGTGCCGCAGGTAGAACTCCTCTGTCCGCCGGAGATAATCCTGCCGCAGCCATCGCAGCCGTCCGGAAAAGGCACGGGGGCCGATCCAGCGCCCGATCCAGTAGTTGACGGTATCGCCGGCGATGGCCGCCGTGCACAGCAGCAGGATCAGCAGCCAGAGGTTGAGCGACCCAAGCGCGGCGAAGGTGCCGGCGGCAAACAGCAGCGAATCGCCCGGGAGCAGCGGCATCACCACCAGCCCGGTCTCGCAGAAGACGATGAGGAACAGGATCAAGTACGTGAGGGCGCCGTACTGACCGATGATTTCCTGCAGATGCTGATCGATATGGAGGATGAAATCGATCAGGGTCCCGATCAACTCCATGGTTCCTCGTTCCTCGTTCCGGGTACCGTGTGCGGTGCTAGGTGCGGTGCCAGGTACGGTGCTCCGTGCCGGTATGCCATCATGCGGCTCGCTGTGGTGACGCAGCACACGGCACATAGCACCGCACATTGCACCGCACCCGGTACTGGGAACCAGGAACCTGGAACGCTGCCGTCAAAACCACATTGCACCGCACCCGGTACTTGGAACCAGGAACCTGGAACGGTGCCGTCAAAACCCATGCCTCCCCAGCAGCGGAACGAACCTGACATCGGCCACGATGCTTTCGCGGAAGGTCTCGCCCTGCCGTTCCACCAGCTTGAGCACCTGCTGATCACCTTCGCCCACCGGAATCACTATGCGGCCTCCGGGCGTCAACTGCTCCAGCAGCGGCAGGGGGATTCCGGGTGAAGCGGCGGCGACGACGATCGCGTCGAAGGGCGCGCAGGACCGCCAGCCGAGGGTCCCGTCGCCCACCAGCACCGTGGCGTTCGTGACGCCGGCGAGGTCGAGCGATTTCTTGGCTGCGTAGGCCAGGACGGCGACCCGCTCCACGGCGAACACGTGGGTCGACAGATGGGCCAGCAGGGCGGTCTGGTATCCCGACCCGGCTCCCACTTCCAGGACCCGTTCCTTGCCGGTCAGCCCCACCACCTCGAGCGATCGGGCCTGGACCCACGGTTGGGAGATGGTCTGTCCTGCCTCGATGGGGAGGGCCGAGTCCTCGTAGGCCCGGTGGCGCACGCTCTCCGGGACGAACAAATGGCGCGGCACGGTGGCGATCGCTTCCAGCACCGCGAGATTGCGGATGCCCTTGGCCTGGAGCTGCTCCACCAGCCGGGTGCGGTAGCCGCCATAGCTGTCCCCCTGCCCTACTGCTCGAGCGACCATGACCGGACCATCTCGATGATGGAGTAGTTGGTGAGATCCATGTGGAGCGGCGTGACCGAGATGTAGCCGTCGTGGACCGCGTAGTGGTCGGAATCCGCGTCGCCCGTCCAGGTAATCTCGCCGCCGCCGATCCAGAGGACCTCGCGGCCCCAGGGATCCTGCATCCGGGTGAGCGATTCGGAGAAGTAGCGGCTGCCGAGCTTGGTGACCTTCACTCCCTTCACCTCGTGCGGCGGGATGCCGGGCAGATTGATGTTCAGCACCATGTCGCGGGGGAAGTCCTTCACCGCAACGATACGTTGGACCAGGCCGGTCACGACCTCCTGATATCCCTTGAGCACCGTCTCGTCCCGGGTGGAGGCGGAGAACGCGATACCGGGGATTCCCAGCGCCACCGCTTCCATCGCCACCGAGACCGTGCCCGAGTAGAGCACGTCCTCGCCCATGTTGGGCCCGTGATTCACCCCCGAGAAGACGAAAGCGGGGCGCTCCGGCATCAGCGCCCCGACCGCGAGCAGGACGCAATCGGTGGGGGTCCCGTCGATCTGGAATGCCCCGTCGTGGCGGCGGTGGGGTCGGAGCGGCCGGTGCAAGGTGAGCGAATGCGACGTGCCGCTCTGCTCCCGGTCGGGCGCCACGACGGTCACCTGGCCCACCTGCATGGCCGCCTCCACCAGCACTGCCAGACCGGGCGCCAGTATGCCGTCGTCGTTGGAGACGAGGATCTGCATGGGGGGGAATCTAGTCGCGGGTCGCGAGCTGCTAGTCGGCGGACGCGTCGTCCGCGGGCTTCTTGGCGACGCCATCGAGGGTCGCGATGGCGCGATCGACCATGGCGCGCAGCTCGCGGATAGTCTCACCCGAGGCGGCGTGGCGAGCGGCTTTCTTGAGTTCCCCGTTTTTCCGGAAGGCCTCCAGCTGCAGCCGGGCGCCCTCGATGGTGTACTTCTCGCTGTAGAGGAGGTGCTTGACCAGCAGGATCAGCTCGACCTCGCGGCTCCGGTACACCCGGTTGCCCGACCGATTCTTGGCCGGGCTGAGGAGACGGAACTGACTCTCCCAGTAGCGCAGGACGTGTGGCTTGAGATCGGTGAGGGCGCACACCTCGCCGATGGAAAAGAACTCCTGCAACGAACCCGGTCCCGTCATGTCCATTGCTCCGACTTGAGGGCACGTTCCATCAGGTCGGCCACCGCCTGGCCGACCGGCTTCTCATCGAACAACACGGCCCCGACCTGGCTGGTGACCGGCAATTCCACGCCCACCGGTTTCGCGAGCTCGAGGGCGGCCCGGGCGGCGTTCACGCCTTCCACGGCCGCGCGATGGGTCGCGATGTATTGGGCCAGTGTCCCGCCCTGGCCCAGCGCCACCCCCAGGGATCGGTTGCGGCTTTGTGAGCCGGTACAGGTGAGGACCAGATCGCCCAGGCCGGCCAGCCCGGCGAAAGTCGCCTGGTCGGCGCCGAGCGCGACTCCCAGCCGGCTCATTTCGGCCAGACCGCGGGTGATCAGCGCGGCCCGGGGATTGTGTCCCAGGCCCATCCCGTCGAGGACCCCGGCGGCGATCGCGATCACGTTCTTGAGCGCCCCGCCCACTTCCACGCCGGTCACGTCCACCGAGGTGTAGACCCGGAACCTGGAATTGGAGAACAAGCCCTGGGTGCGGAGGCTCGATTCCGGGTCGAGCGAGGCCGCGACTACCGCGGTCGGCTGCCCCGCGGCGACCTCATCGGCAAAGCTGGGGCCGGAGAGCACCACGTAGCGCCTGCCCGGCAGCGTGTCGCGCACCACACCCGACATGAAGGTGAGCGACTCGCGCTCGATCCCTTTGCTGGCATTCACCACCAGCGCGTCGGCCGCGATGCAACCGGCCAGGCCCGCCAGCACCGCACGGACCGCGTGGCTGGGCGTGGCGTTCACAATGACGGAGCAGCCTTTCACCGCCGTCTCGGCGGAGGTGGTCACCGTGAGCGACTCCGCCAACTGATGGCCGGGCAGATGGGTCTGGTTTCGCCGTTGCCGGGTGATTTCGGCCACCACGTCGGGATCGCGGGCCCACAGGGAGACTGTTTCACCCTTGCGGGCGAGGTGATCCGCCAGCGCGGTGCCCCACGCGCCACCGCCCAGCACCGCGATCGCGGTCATGGGGCCGTGGCCTCGCCACTCGACCGGCGGCCGAAGCGGTGTTCGGTCCCTGCCAGCAGTCGTTTGAGATTGGCCCGGTGTAGCACCACGATCAGGAGTGACAGGAGCGCGAAGATCCAGACCACGTCTCGCCGGTCCGGATGGAGCAGCCACACCGCCACCGGCAACGAGGCCGCGGCCACGACACTGCCGAGGGAGACGTACCCGGTGATCCGCACCACCAGCGCCCAGACCGCGAGTGCCGCGAGCACCGCCCAGGGCGCGAGCGCCAGCACTACGCCGGCTCCGGTCGCGACACCCTTCCCGCCCTTGAAGTTCACGAAGACCGAGAAGACGTGCCCGATCACGGCGGTGACGCCGAGCAGGGTCGGGACCAGTGTGTCGCCGCCGGCGCGAGGGCCGAACACCAGGACCGGAACCGCGCCCTTGGCCACGTCGATCAGCGCGGCCGGGATGGCCCATTTCCAGCCTAACTGACGGTACAGATTGGTGGCGCCGAGGTTTCCGCTCCCCAGGCTGCGAAGGTCCTGGCCTTTCACCAGCCTCACCACCAGCCAGCTGGTGGGAATCGACCCCAGCAGGTACGAGGCGATGAACCAGGCCGCTAGCATCACCGCCGGCCATCCCCACTGGTCCGGGCATGGCTGCCGGCGCCCCGGCTGGTGAACCGGAGCCGCACCGGCGAGCCGGGGAACGGCCAGGCGCTCCGGAAGCCGTGCATGATATAGCGCTGGTAGGACTCGGGAACGTCATCCGGCCGGTTGCTGACGATCGCGAAAGTGGGTGGCGCCGTGCCGATCTGGGAAGCGTAGAGCAGCTTCACTTCCTCGCCCGGCTTCTGGGGCGGCATCTGGCGCTCGACCAGATCGCCCATCACCCGGTTCACTTCCGAGGTCTTGATCCGTGCCTGGCGGGCGTCGGCCACTTCCAGGATCAGATCGAACAGCCGGTGCACCCGTTGCCCCGTCAAGGCCGAGACATAGAGGAACGGCACGTACTGCAGGAAGGGCGCCTTCTCGATCAGCGAGACCTGGCCCCGGCTGGCGGTGTTGGAATCCTTCTCCGGAATCAGATCCCACTTGTTGACCGCGATGATGAGGGCGGCTCCCTGCTCCCACGCCTGGGTGGCCACCCGGAGGTCCT
>DASWKS010000634.1:0-3013 GCA_036396495.1 Gemmatimonadales bacterium | reverse complement strand
ACCGACCTGGTGCTAACGGTGACAGAGATGCTGAGGAAGCGCGGCGTCGTGGGGAAGTTCGTCGAATTCTGCGGCCCGGGTTTGAGTAACCTCAGTCTGGCCGACCGCGCGACGATCGCCAATATGTCGCCGGAGTACGGGGCTACGGTGGGCTTCTTCCCGGTCGATGAGGAGACTCTGACCTACCTGCGACGCACCGGCCGCCTGCCCGAAGCCGAACGGGTCGAACGGTACTGCAAGGAGAACCAGCTCTTTCACACCGTCGACGCTCCCGATCCCGATTTCTCGACCGTCCTGGTGCTCGATCTGGGCACGGTGGTACCGAGTCTGGCGGGTCCCAAGCGCCCGCAGGACCTGGTGGCACTCTCGGCCCTCAAGGGAAACTTCCTGTCGAGCGTTCCCGCCCTGCTGCCCACGACGGCTTCCCAGGAGCGCCACGAAACCGCGCAGAGCACCTACAGCCGGTGGATCGGTGAAGGCGGTTCCTACGGCACCATGGCGACGCCGACGGGGGTTCCCTGCTCCATCAACGGGGCGAACTTCGACCTCCATGACGGCAGCGTGGTCATCGCGGCGATTACCAGCTGCACCAACACCTCCAACCCTTCCGTGATGCTGGGCGCCGGATTGCTGGCCAAGAAGGCGGTCGAGCGGGGACTGCAGACCAAGTCCTGGGTCAAGTCCAGTCTGGCGCCCGGGTCGCGGGTGGTATCGGAATACCTGACGAATTCGGGATTGCAGACCTATCTCGACCAGCTCGGGTTTCAGGTGGTCGGGTTCGGCTGCACCACCTGCATCGGCAATTCCGGCCCGCTGCCGGACCCGATTGCCCAGGCCATCGACGAACATCACCTGGTGACGGTGGCCGTGCTCTCCGGCAACCGGAACTTCGAAGCCCGGATTCACCCTCTGGTTCGGGCCAACTACCTGGCATCGCCCATTCTCGTGGTCGCCTTCGCCCTGGCCGGCCGGGTGGATCTCGACCTGGAGCGGGAGCCGCTGGGCACCGACACCGCGGGGAAGCCGGTGTACCTGAAGGAGATCTGGCCCAGCGCCGAAGAGATTCGCGAGGCCATGTCGGCTTCACTCAAGCCGGAGCTGTTCACCCAGCAGTATGCTCTGGTCTTCGACGGAGATGAGCAGTGGCGGGGACTCCTGGTGGCGGAGGGAAGTCGTTTCGCCTGGGACAGCAGCTCCACCTACATCCAGGAGCCCCCCTTCTTTGTCGACTTGCCCCGCCGGCCTGGCGGGGTGAGCGACGTTCGGGGCGCCCGGGTTCTGGTGTCGCTGGGCGACTCGGTGACCACCGACCACATTTCGCCGGCTGGCAGCATCCCGCGCAACGGGCCGGCGGCTCGGTTTCTGCTGGGGCACGGGGTAGAGCAGGTCGACTGGAACACCTTCGGTGCCCGCCGGGGAAACCACCAGGTCATGATACGAGGGACCTTCGGGAACGTTCGCATCAGGAACCGCCTGGTACCGGACCGGGAAGGCAACTGGACGGTGCACCTTCCCACCGGCGAGATCCAATCGATCTACGACGTGGCGACCCGCTACATCGCCAGCAAGACCCCGCTGATCGTGCTAGCCGGCAAGGAATATGGAACCGGCTCGAGCCGGGACTGGGCCGCCAAGGGGACGGCGTTGCTGGGCGTCCGAGCGGTCATCGCGGAAAGCTACGAGCGGATTCACCGCAGCAACCTGGTCGGCATGGGGGTGCTGCCCCTGGCATTCAAGCGGGGGGAAAGCCGCGATGGCTTGGGGCTGACCGGCCGCGAGATCTATGACATCACCGGCATCACCCAGGACATGCAGCCGGGCCAGACGGTGGTCGTGACTGCCACGGCGGAGGACGGCAAGGTGACCCGATTCGACGCCATCGTTCGTCTGAACAGCCACGTGGAGTTGGAGTACTACCACCATGGTGGGATTCTGCCCCGGGTGCTCCGGATGTTCCTTGGCAGCTGAGCTGCCGGTGGAAGCAGGTCGAAGGGGTCGAAGCAGGTCGAAGGGCGTCGAAGAGGGCCAATCAGAAAGAAAGCGGCCGGGCGAACAGCCCGGCCGCATCGTTGTAAACCACTTCGACTCCTTCGACCACCTTCGACCCCTTCGACCAGTGGTTAGTTACGCCACCAGATCCCGCAGGCGATCGCCGGTTTCGCCTTCCCGCAGGCGCAGCAGGGCACGATCGCGCAGCTGGCGAATCCGCTCCCGGGTGACGCCCATCATTCGGCCGATCTCCTCGAGAGTGCGGCTGTTGCCATCCTCCAAACCGAAGTAGAGCTTGAGCACCTTGGCATCGCGGGCCGGCAGCACCGCCAGCGCGGCCTCGATGTCCGCCGTCTGGCTGTTGGCCATGGTGATGCTGTCAGTGGTCTCCTGCTCGGTCGCGAACCGCTCGATCCGCTCGTTGCCGTCACCATCGCGGGTGGGGTGATCGAGCCGAACCGCCTCGGAATTGAGGGCGGACAGGGAGCGGACCGCTTCCACGGTGAGGCCGGTAGCGCGGGCCAGCTCTTCCGTGGTGGGCATCCGGCCCAGCCGCTCCTTGAGGAGGGTCGTAGTCCGCCCCAGCCGGGAGAGGTCTGCCGTTCGATTGAGCGGGACCCGCACCGGGCGGCCGTGCCGGGCGATAGCGGCCTGAACCGCCTGCCGGATCCACCACACCGCGTACGAGATGAACTTGACGCCCCGGTCGGGATCGAATTTCCGGGCCGCCGTCATGAGGCCGAGATTGCCCTCGCCGATCAAGTCGACCAGGGGCACCCCGCGGTTCTGGAACTTCTTGGCCACCGAGACGACGAAGCGCACGTTGTGCCGCGCCAGCTTTTCCTGGGCGACCACGCTGCCCCGGAACGCCTTCCGGGCAAGCTCCATCTCCTCGTCCCGGGTCAGAAGCGGAACGCGGCTGATCTCGTCGAGGTAGAGATCGAGGCTTTCACGGCCTTCGTCTACGGCGCGAGCGATCTGAGCCGGTCGAACAGAGCGCCGCTTGGGGCGGGCAACACTCACA
>DASWKS010000633.1:0-10026 GCA_036396495.1 Gemmatimonadales bacterium | reverse complement strand
GATCACACTGGAAGGCATTACCAAGGTCTACTACACCGACGAGCTCGAGACCCACGCGCTCTCCGACGTCCACCTGCAGATCGCGCAAGGCGAGTTCGTGGCGGTGTCGGGGCCGTCCGGCTGCGGCAAGACCACGATGCTCTCGCTGCTGGGACTGCTGGATACGCCGACTTCGGGGACCTACACCCTGGCGGGGCAACCGGTGGCGGGCCTCAACGCCGCGGAGCGGGCCCGGGTTCGCAACCGGCAGATCGGATTCATCTTCCAGGCCTTCAATCTGATCGGCGACCTCACGGTGTACGAGAATGTGGAGCTGCCTCTCACCTACCGCGGTATGCCCTCGGCGGAACGCCAGAAGCGGGTCCAGGCGGCGCTGGAGCGGGTGGAGATGGCCCACCGGATGAAGCATTACCCCTCCCAGTTGTCGGGGGGCCAGCAGCAGCGTGTGGCGGTGGCCCGCGCGGTGGCCGGCGATCCCGCCATCCTCCTGGCCGACGAGCCCACCGGAAACCTGGATTCCCACAACGGCGAGCAGGTGATGGACCTGTTGCGTGAGCTGCATCGGGGCGGCGCCACCATCTGCATGGTGACCCACGATCCACGCTACGCCCGCTACGCCGACCGCGAAGTGCGGCTGTTCGACGGGCGGGTAGTCTCGGAAGGCGCCGCGGCAGCGGCCACAGCATAGGACTAAGGACTAAGGCCTAAGCGGGGTCTTTCGGGTACTACTTAGTCCTTAGCCCTGAGTCCTTAGCACTGAGGGCTCAACGTGTCCCTTTACCAGGATGTACGGTTCGCGTTCCGCGGCCTGACCCGTTCACCCGGGTTGGCCGCGGTCATCGTCCTGTCGCTGGCGCTCGCCATCGGCGCCAACACGACCGTCTTCACCTGGATGCAGGGCTTCGTGCTGCGGCCCTACCCGCTGGTGAAGCAGCCCGACCAACTCTTCTACGTCAACACCCGGGCGCCCGATGGTGACGACTGGTCGGTGAGCTACCCCACCCTCAAAGACTGGGATCGGGGCTCGCACACCACCACCGGCATCGCCGGCTTCGACATGACCCAGGTGAATCTTCGAGTGGATGAGGAGTCGGGCCGGGCCTGGGGGCTGATGGCCACCGGGAACTACTTCCAGCTCCTCGGACTCGAGCCGGTCGTGGGCCGGCTCTTCAGCCCCGCCGACGAAGAGGCGGCGGCCCCGGTGGTGGTGCTGGGGCACCAGTTCTGGCTGCGGCGCTTCGGCGGGGATCGCTCTGTCATCGGCAAGCCGGTGACGCTCAACGGTCACGGCTTCACCATCATCGGGGTGCTGCCGCCTCGTTTCGGCGGGATGAGCGTGGGCCTGGTGTTCGACGTCTTCGTGCCGTTCACCCTCCAGCCGCTGCTCACGCCCGGGAATCAGGTGGTGGATCGGGGCTGGCAGTCGATGGAGGCGTTCGCCCGGCGTAAACCGGGGGTGTCTCTGGCCCAGGCGCGCGCCGATCTGGAGATCGTAGCCCAGGAGGTCTCCCGGGTCCACAACCGGGAAGAGGGGATTCTGCTGAGCCAGATGCGCGAGCGGGGAGCCGCGCGGGTACTGCTTCCGGTGCTCGGGGCCCTGCTGGGAATCACCATCCTGGTGCTGTTGATCGCCTGCGCCAACATCGCCAATGTGCTGCTGGCCCGCGCCGGAGGACGCAGCAAGGAGATCGGTGTCAGGCTGGCGCTCGGGGCCCAGCGAGCCCGGATCGTCCGGCAGCTGCTCACCGAAAGCGCGCTCCTCGCCGGGGCCGGCTGCGCCCTCGGCCTGCTGCTGGCGTGGTGGGGCCGCAACGGCCTCATGGCCTTCGTCCCGCCCGCGCCATTCCCGATCGACGTTGATCTGCAGATCGATGGCCGGGTGGTGCTCTTCGCGCTGGCGGTCACCGGGCTCACGACGGTGTTGTTCGGTCTGGCCCCGGCCCTGCGCGCGTCGCGTCCCGACCTGGTGCCGGTGCTCAAGGACGAAGTCAGCGGGATCGGGGTGTCGCGCTCGCTGCTCCGCAGCAGCCTGGTCGTCACCCAGGTAGCGCTGTCGCTGGTCGCGCTGGTCTCCGCCGGCTTGTTCTTGCGGGCGTTGCAACGGGCTCAGCAGGTCGACATCGGGGTGGCCGACCCGGACCGTCTCCTGGTGGTGTCGACCAACCCGTACCTCGCCGGCTATTCGCGGGAGACCGGGCCGGCGATGGCCGAACAGCTGCTGGAACGAGTGCGCCGCGTTCCCGGCGTCACCTACGCGTCCCTGTCCTCCTTCGCGCCGCTCGGCTTCGGCGGAAACAGCTCGCAGAGCATCTCGGTGGAGGGCTATACCCCGGCCCGCGACGAGAACATGTCGGTGAACTACGGCAACGTCTCGGATCAGTACTTCGAAGCGTTGGGTCTGCCGCTGCTGCAGGGACGGAGCCTGGCGGCGCCGGACCGGCGCGAAAGCCAGCCGGTGGTGGTGGTGAACCAGGCCTTTGTCGATCGGTTTTTCCAGGGCCGGGATCCGCTGGGCAAGCGGGTGTATCGGGGAGACACCGCCGTGGTGGTCGGCGTCGTGCCCACCGGCAAGTACCTGCAGCTCACCGAGTCGCCCCGGCCCTTGATCTGGCGGCCGCTGGCTCAGAACTGGAGTTCCCGGCTCGAGCTGTTCGTGCGCACCACCGGCGACCCCAAGGGGCTGGTCGAGACCTTGCGGCAAGAGCTGGCATCGTTCGACGCGGAACTGCCGTTCCTCGATCCCCGCACCATGACCGAACAGACCCTGCCCGCCACCATCGGGCAGCGGATCGGGGCGCGAATGCTGGGATTGTTCGGTGGTCTGGCCCTGGTTCTGTCGGCCCTCGGCATCTACGGCGTGATGGCCTACACCGTGAGCCTCCGCACCCGCGAGATGGGGATCCGCATGGCCCTCGGGGCCGCCCGGGAACAGATGGTGCGGCTGGTGCTGGTCCACAGCGCGAAGCTCGCCCTGCTGGGCCTCGGCATCGGTGCGTTACTGGCGTTCGGAGCCGGCACGTTGCTCCAGAGTCTGCTGCTGGGCGTGCCGGCCGGTGATCCGCTCACCTACGTCAGCATCGGCATCTTGCTGTTGGGTGTCGCATTGGCCGCGAGCGCCATCCCCGCCATCCGGGCGGCGAGGATCGACCCGGTACGAGCTCTCCGCGCCGAATGACCTAGCACCGGACGTCATCCCGTCAGGGGCCTCATGTTCGCCGATCTTCGCTTTGCCTTCCGCAGCCTGCTGCGGTCTCCCGGCTTCACCCTTGCCGCGCTGCTGACCCTCGCGCTCGGGATCGGCGCCAACGCGGCGGTGGTGGCGGTGGTGAACGCCGTCCTGCTCCGGCCCTTGCCGTATCCGGTGGCTGACCGCCTGGTGGCGATCACTGAGTATCCCCGGCTCCGGAAATCGGTGCTGGCGGAAGGCGTGGACGTCGTCTCGTTGCCGAATCTGCGGGACTGGCAGCAACGGCAGCGCAGCTTCGAGCGGCTGGTGGGGTACAGCTATGGCCTCTTCAGCCTGACCGAGGCGGGCGATCCCGAAGCGCTGTTAGGCGCCAGCGTGAGTTGGGATTTCTTCGAGGCGACCGGCACCCCGCCCCGGCTGGGACGGACCTTCCGGCCCGAGGAAGACGTGCCCTCCCCGCCCCGGGTCGTGGTCATCAGCGACCGGCTGTGGCGGGAGCGCATGGACGCCTCGCCCAATGCCATTGGCCAGAGTCTGCAGATCGACGGCCGGCCCTACACCGTCATCGGGGTGATGGGACCGACCTATGAGTTTCCCGCGGCCCTACCGTCTGGCGTCACGATCGACGTGCGGACGGCCGAGCTCTGGGTTCCGCTCCAGGGTCAGGTGCTCAATATCGCGCGCGACAATCGCAACTTCATGGCGCTGGGACTGCTGCGCCAACGGGTGGACCTGGCCAGCGCGCAGGACGACATGGACCGCATCGCGCGGGAACTGGAGGCCGAGTACCCCAGGGAGAACTCGGGGCAGAGCATCGCGATCACCCTGCTCAAGGACCGGCATGTCGCCCACGCCCGGCCGGCGCTGCTGGTATTGCTCGCCGCCATCGCCTGCGTCCTGCTGGTGGCATGTGTCAACGTGGCCAACCTGATTCTGGCCCGGGGCCGCGGGCGGGCCCGCGAGATCGCCGTCCGCGTGGCGCTGGGTGCCTCACCCCGCCGCCTGGTCCGGCAAATGGGCGTGGAATATCTGGTGCTGTCGGGGTTGGGTGGCCTGGTGGGTCTCTTGGTGGCCTGGGCCAGCCTCCAGGGGTTGCTCTGGCTCCGGCCCGAGAACCTGCCCCGCGCCGCCGCCATTCGGCTCGATGCCTGGACCGTCCTGGCCACGGTCGGGTTGACCCTGCTCACCGCCGTGCTGGTAGGATTGCTCCCGGCGCTCCGGCTGGCCCGCGCCGGGAGCCTCGGGATCGATGGGTCGCGCAGTGGAGGTCTCGGGCCCGCCAGTACCCGAATGCGCCAGATCCTGACCGTGAGCCAGGTCGCCGTGTCGCTGATGCTGCTGGTGGGGGCGGGATTGCTGCTCAAGAGCTTCGTCCGGCTGACCCAGGCCCGGCTGGGTTTCGAGCCTAACGGTGTAATGACGGTGGGCACCTTGCTGCCGAGCTCCCGCTACCCCACGCCCCAAACCTGGCCACCGTTCTTCCATCGGGTGCTGGCCCGGCTGCAGAGCGATCCGGCGATCGACGCCGTCGCCGCGGTCAACGTGCTCCCCCTCAGCGGGTTCGGCGAGAGTTCCTCGCTCCAGATCGAGGGCCGGGCTCCGTTCCCCGAGGGCGAGACCCCCGAAACCAACATGCGGTATGCCTCGGCCGGCTACTTCGAGATCATGGGAATCCCGGTCATCGCGGGCCGGACCTTCACTGCCTCGGATGACTCGGCCGGCGCACCGGTGGTGCTGGTGTCCCAGTCGCTGGCCCGCCAGTTCTTCGGAGGCAACGCCCTCGGCGAGGCCCTTCGCGTGTATGGGGTCCCGCGGCGCATCGTAGGCGTCGTGGCCGATGTGCGGGAGAACGGCCCGACCCGGGATGCCCCGCTGACGGTCTACGCGCCGTTCCCCCAGATCGGGTCGCCGGTGGGCTTCTTCGTGGCGCGGAGCCGACTGGACCAGGGCACCACCGCCGCCCGGATCCGCGAAGCCGTCCTGGCGGTCGACAATCAGCAGCCCGTCGTCAACATCCGTTCGATGCAGAGCTACGTGGACAGTGTCCTGGGCCAACGCCGCTTTACCGCTGCCTTGATGGCGGTCTTTGCCATCGTCGCTCTCACCCTGGCGATCGTGGGCCTGTACGGCGTCATCGCGTACATGGTGAGCCAGCGCACCCGCGAGATCGGCATCCGGATGGCGTTGGGCGCTACCACCACTGGAGTCACCGGCCTGGTGATGCGACAGGGCATCGGGCTGGCGCTGACGGGCGTCGTGATCGGACTGGTGCTGGCTGCTGCCCTCAGCCGGATGTTGGGGCAGCTGCTCTACGGGGTGAGCAGCCTCGATCCGCTGGTCTACAGCGGCGTTGCCCTGCTGCTGGTGGTGGTCGCGGCCACCGCGTCCTTCCTCCCAGCCCGCCGAGCGGCGGCGGTCGATCCGGTGACGGCACTCAAAACCGAATAGTCGAAGACAGTCGAAGACGGTCGAAGAGGGTCGAAGCCGGTTACCTCCGTCGACGGCCTTCGACGCCTTCGACCGCCTTCGACTGCCTTCGACTAAGTTGAAAAGATGCCCGATTCACCCCTGGTCCTCGTCGCCGATGACCAGCCCGACGTTCTGGAGGCCCTGCGGCTGCTGCTCAAGGCCGAAGGGTATCGGGCCGTCACCGCGCACGTGCCCGAGGGGGTCATCGCTCTGGTGGAGCAGTATCGGCCCGACGCCGCCCTGATCGATCTCAACTACACCCGCGACACCACCTCCGGCCGCGAAGGCCTGGATCTGCTCTCCCGCATCCGGGCCCTCGATCCCACCTTGCCGGTCATCGTGATGACCGCATGGGGGAGCATCGACAAGGCGGTCGAGGCCATGCGGCTGGGTGCCCGCGATTTCGTCGAGAAACCCTGGGACAACGCCCGGCTGCTGACCACGCTCCGCAACCAGGTGGAGTGGGCCCGGGCCATCCGGACCGGCGAACGGCTGGCCCGCGAAAACGAGATGCTGCGGCGCGACCAGCTGCCGGTGCTGATCGCCGAGGCCCCCGCGATGCGCTCGGTGCTGGCGCTGATGGAGCGGATCGCGCCCTCCGACGCCAACGTGCTCATTACCGGCGAGCACGGCACCGGGAAGGAAGTGGTCGCGCGCTGGCTCCACGCTGCCTCGGGCCGGAAGGACCGGCCGCTGGTCATCGTCAACGCCGGCGGCCTGGCCGAAGGGGTGTTCGAGAGCGAGCTCTTCGGCCACGTGCGGGGCGCGTTCACCGATGCCAAGGTGGACCGGGTGGGTCGCTTCGAGCTGGCCGATGGCGGGACGCTGTTCCTGGACGAGATCGCCAACCTGAGCCTGCCGCAGCAGGCGCGCATTCTCCGGGTGCTTCAGACCGGCGAGCTGGAGCGGGTGGGCGACTCCCGGACCCGCAAGGTGAACGTCCGGGTATTGGCCGCCACCAACGCCGATCTGACCGCCGAAGTGGCGGCCGGCCGGTTCCGGGAAGATCTGCTGTTCCGGCTGAACACCATCGAGATCGATCTGCCGCCGCTCCGGGAACGACGGGAGGACATCGCCCCCCTGGCGCAGTATTTCCTCGCGCGCTATGCCGCCAAGTACCGCTCGCCGGCCCGAGGCTTCACGGCCTCGGCCCTGGCGGCGCTGGAGTCCTACCCCTGGCCCGGCAATGTGCGGGAGCTGGATCACTGCGTGGAACGCGCCACGCTCATGGTGCGAGGCATCGAGGTCGAGGTGCAGGACCTGGTGCTGCCCCGGCCCGGCGCCGCCGCGGCATCCGAGCGACATCGCAAGCTGGACGATATCGAGCGGGACGCCATCCGGGCGGCGCTGGCGGAGCACGGCGGCAACGTGCTGCAGGCGGCCAAGGCGTTAGGCGTCTCCCGCAGTGCGCTCTACCGGCGCATCGAACGCTACGGACTCTGAGGGGTCGTGACCGCGCCGGTCGACCGACGAGTGCTGGGATTCGCGCTGCTGGCCGGGCTGCCCGCCGTCATCGTCGCCCTGGCCGTCATCCTCCGCTCCACCCTGCCGGCCCCGGTCCGGATCGTGCTGGTGGTCGGGATCGGCGGTACCTGGCTGGCCAGCGCCTTCGCCGCCCGGGCCAGCGTCATCAACCCGCTCCACACCCTGGCCAATCTGCTGGCCGGCGTGCGTCAGGGCGATTTCACCCTGCGGGCCCGGGGGGCCGACGCCCAGGATCCGATGGGCGCGGTCTGGCTCGAGTTCAACACCCTGGGCGACGGGTTGCAGCAGCAGCGTCTGGGAGCGCTCGAGGCCACGGCACTGCTGCGCCGGATCATGGAAGAGATTGACGTCGCCATTTTCGCGTTCGACGGGGACGCCCGGCTCCAGCTGGTCAACCGGGCCGGTGAACGACTGCTGGGAGAGCCGGCCGAGCGCCTGATCGGGCATACCGGAAACCATCTCGGCCTGGATGAGGCGCGCCGCTTGCCGCCGGGACGCACCCTGGATGCCACCTTCCCCGGTGGCTCGGGACGGTGGGAGGTACGCCGCAGCACCTTCCGGCAGGGCGGCCGTCCCCTGGAGATGATCGTGCTGGCCGATCTCACCCGCGCCCTCCGCCAGGAGGAACGCCTCGCCTGGCAGCGGCTGGTGCGGGTGCTCAGTCACGAGATCAACAACTCCCTGGCGCCCATCCAATCGCTGGCCGGGACCCTGACGGGTCTGCTGGATCGTTCCCCCCGTCCGCCGGATGCCGAGGCCGATCTGCGGCGGGGCCTCGAGGTCATTGGAGCCCGGTCGGAATCACTCAATCGGGTGATGGCGTCGTATGCGCGGCTGGCTCGGCTGCCGGCGCCGGTTCCGCGCGAGGTGAACGTCGGCGAGTGGGTTCACCGGGTGGTGGCGCTGGTTGCGAGCGCCCAGGTCAGCACCGTGCCCGGTCCCGAAATCACGTTGAGCGGCGACGGCGATCAGTTGGACCAGCTGCTCATCAACCTGGTCAAGAACGCCGTGGAGGCGGTGGGCGAGCGGGGAGCAGTGGAGATCGGCTGGCGGCTGCTCGATCCCCATACGGTCGAGCTCTGGGTCCGGGACGACGGCCCGGGGGTCGCGGCTACCGCCAACCTGTTCGTTCCCTTCTTCACCACCAAGCCTGGTGGCACCGGCATCGGACTGGCGCTGTCGCGTCAGATCACCGAAGCGCATGGCGGGTCGATTGCCCTGACCAACCGGGGGGACGCGCCCGGCGCGCTGGCCCGGGTGCGTCTCCCGCTGCAGCGGCTCTCCTGAGCGATCGGGCGGGGCTGGCGGAGGCGCTAGATTCAGTCACGAGCGCGCTTCGTGGAGGCCCCATTCGAGCGATTGACCCCGAGATCACCCTCGGCGGCTACATGCAGAAACACGACCGCGCCGCGGCATTTGGTGGTCGCGACGGACAGCCCTACTCGGTCGGAATCTGGGTGGACGACGTGCCCGACAGCCGCGGCCGGTATGGCGCGGCGATTCTCTTCATCCAGTGGAGCAAGGGCGGTGACCGGCCGGTAGGCCATGTCGAGACCGACTACCTGGCCTGGGGTGCTACCCCGGCGGAGGCGGAGGAACGGCTCAAGGCGATCTCGCTCTTCGATGTCAAAGCCGCGCTGGACCAGGCCATCGCCGAGCGCCCCCCGGAGTGGTAATGCGGGGGACGGTACTCGCGCGTGAAGGCTCCCGATTCCAGGTGCTGACTCCGAGCGGAGAAGTGACCGCCGTACTGCGCGGCCGGGTCAAGCGGTATGAGGACCGGGCTCTGGTTGGCGATCAGGTGATCCTCGAGGCCTCGGCCTCCGGCTGGGCCATCGCGCAGGTCGACCCCCGGCGCAATGTGCTGGCTCGCCGCGAACCGGGCCGGCAGCGCGAACGCGCTCTAGCCGCCAATCTCGACCAGGTCTTCGTGATGGCCGCGACTCGAGACCCCGAGCCGGTTCCGCAACTGGTCGATCGCCTGCTGGTGATGGCGGAAGCTGATGACATTCCGGCGGCGGTGATCGTGAACAAGGTCGACCTCGACCCCGGTTCGGCCCTGGTAGACCGCATGAAGCTGGCCGGCTACGAGGTCTTTCCAGTTTGTGTAAAGCGGGGGCTGGGACTGGAACCCCTGTTCGCCCGGATGCACACCGGCGTCTCGCTCCTCACCGGAGCATCCGGAGTGGGAAAGTCGAGCCTGCTGAACGCCCTGCAGCCGGGGCTGGCCCTCAGGACGGCGGCAGTGAGCGAAAGGATCGGACGGGGCCGCAACACCACTGTAACGGCGCGGATGATCGCGATCGAAGGTGGTGGCTGTCTGGTGGATACCCCCGGACTGAGCGATGTGGGTCTGTGGGGGCTCGATCCGCGTGAGCTGGTCCAGTGCTTTCCCGACCTCCGGCGCTCCGTGGGCCAGTGCCGCTTCGCCGACTGTCGCCACATCTCGGAACCAGGCTGCGCGGTGCGGGCGGCCGCCGGCGTGGTGGTTCCCGGCGACCGCTACACCTCATACCTCGCGTTTCAGGAAGAGCTGGCCTCGCTCCCCCCCGACTGGGCCTGACGGGGAACTTCCCCGCCGGCAGTACCGTCTCAACCTAACGCTGCCAGATCACCACCAGCCCGCACCGGCTGGCCCGGGGATAGTGGGAGTACTCGATCGGCAGTTGGCTCCAGCCCGGCCGGTAGATCTCGACCGCTTCGACCTCGGATACCGGAAGGTCGTCGACCAGCCAGCCCCCGATCGGTGATCCGCCATTGATCGAAACCGCCGGAGCGCAGCGCGACTGCCGGCCGAAACCCACCGATGGCTCAAAAGCGAAATCGTTCCGGTAATCCCAGAAATTCTGCTGCCAATGCGCCAGCGGCGCGAACGGGAGATACTG
>DASWKS010000632.1:0-7695 GCA_036396495.1 Gemmatimonadales bacterium | reverse complement strand
GGTGGTCTGCTGCATCAGGTGCTCCAGCTTCTTGATCAGCCGCCGGTGCCCCGCTTCGTTGTTCGGCGTGTAGCTCAGGACGATGTTCCCGTTCCGGTCCAGCGTCACCCGGTTCTCCGGATCGGGCAGGTCCTCCGAAGTGAGCCAGAAGTCGAGCGAATGCTTCGCCATCAGGTCCAGGGTGAACCCCGGCGCGATGGCCGGCGCGCCCGCCGAGAGCGTCACCCCATCCAGCTTGCCCACGAAGGAGATGTGGCCCATGGGGTAGGGCCACTCCGGCGATCCGAAATAGAAATCGTTGACCGCCAGCGTCTTCTGAAAGACGGTGGGGTTGGGACACTTCGAGATGGCCATGAGGACCGAATTGGTGTGCCCCATGTAATGCCGGCCCACGGTGTCGGACCCGTTCGCCAGTCCTCTCGGATGCCGCTCGCCGGCCGACCGGAGCAGCAACGCGGCCGAATTGATGGCGCCGGCCGAGACCACCACCAGGTTGGCACGCAGCACCGACTCGGAGTCGTTCTGGCGAACCCGGACGCCGGTGACGTCCCGGCCCGAGGGACTGGTCTCGAGCCGGGTCACCAAGGCATTGGTCAGGAGCGAGACGTTGGGGTGCTCCAGCGCCGGATCCACGCAGAGGGTCTGGGCGTCGGATTTGGCCCCGATCAGGCAGGGGAAGCCGTCGCAAGTGGAGCAGCGGATGCAGGGACTCCGGCGCGGATGCGCTTCATCGAGCTGGATCCCGAGCGGGACGTGGAAGGGATGCAATCCCAGCCCCGCCAGATCCTCGTGAAGCTGCTGGATTCTGGGCTCGTGGCTGACCGGGGGATGGAGATAAGGCCCGCTGGCCGCCGGCTCGGTCGGGTCCGCGCCGCGCCGGCCGTGCACCTGATACAGATGCTCGGCCTCGAGATAGTAGGGCTCCAGCTCCTCGTATGAGATCGGCCAGGCGGGCGATATCCCGCCGTGATGCCTCACCTCGCCAAAGTCCTCGCGCCGCATCCGGAAGAGGGCGGCCCCGTAGAACTTGGTGTTTCCGCCCACGTAATAGTTGGTGTGAGGATGCAGCGGCTTCCCCTTGCGATCGAACCACTGCTCCTTGGTGTTGTAGCGTGCCTCCAGGTTGACCGCCCGCGGGCTCCAGTTTTCCGGCTCGCGTTTGACGTAGTCCCCCCGCTCGATGATCAGCACCCGCTTGCCGGAAGGCGCCAGCCGGTGGGCCAGGGTACCGCCGCCGGCTCCGGAACCGATGATGATGACATCGTAGTGGCCGTTGGAGGTCATGACTGGCTTTCCTCCGTCAAGGGCGTGGTGGCGGAACGCCATTGCAGGGGTGCCGGATGGCGGACCTTCCGGCCGCCAACCAGCACCAGTGCCCGTCCAGAGCCCCGTTTGAATGCCACCCACCGGCCCCGGGGCCACGAACCGAGCCGGAAATAGACCGGCCGTCCGGGACGAGCGGCGTCGAAAAGGATGGAGTGGAAGGGCAGGTCGCTCATGGTGGAGCTTGAATGAGGATGCCCGCGGGAAGGTTCCACCCTACCTTCCCCCCGTCATGGCGACCCGGTCGAAGAACGCGCCCGTGCCGGCCACGTTCATCGGCAGCCGGTAGATGCCGGTCGAGGCGGTGACGTACAGCGTCCGCCGGTCCGCGTCACCCCAGGCGAAGTTGGCCACGTGCTCCGGCAGGCTGAGGGTGCCCAGCTGTTTCCCCTCGGGGGAGATCAGGTAGATCCCGAGAGGTCCCGCCGCGTAGAGGTTGCCCTGCCGGTCCACCTTGAGGCCGTCCCAGGCCAGGTCCCCGGGCCCGGTGGTGGTGATATCGAAGAAGACGGTCCCGGACCCGAGCGATCCATCGGGCGCCACGGGGTATCGCATGATCACTTTCCGCTTCGGATCCCAGTTGCTCACGTAAAGGAACCGTTCGTCGGGCGAGAAGGCGATCCCGTTGGGTCCGCTCAGGTCGGTCGTCGCGACCGACAGGGTTCCATCGGGCGATAGGCGATACACCGCGGCGAAGGGCAGCTCGCGCCGAGGGTCCTGGTGATACTTCGGCAGCCCGAAGGGAGGATCGGTGAAGTAGAGGGTTCCATCGGAGCGATACACCAGATCGTTCGGGCTGTTGAGCCGCTTCCCCTGGTATCGCTCGGCCAGGACCGTGATCACTCCGTTCTTCTCCAGCCGCGAAATCCGATGCCGGCCGTGCTCCGCGATGACGAGACGGCCTTCAGCGTCGAGGGTCAGGCCGTTGGATCCAGGCTGGCCATACTCACCGATGTCCACTCCGGCGTACCCGCTCTTGGTCCGGAAGACGGTGACCTGTCCGTCGCGGGACCAGCGGTAAATGGTGTTGTCGTTGGGGTCGCTGAAGAGAAACGCCTGGTCGGGAGTCCAGACCGGCCCCTCGGAGAAGGTGAATCCCCCTGCCAGTTTCTCGAGCCGGACCTCCTGTGGGAGCAGCTGATCGAGTGCCGGGTCGAGCCGGGTCAGCTTGAGCTCGGCCTGGCTGGTGTTGCCGGTCTTCCCAGCGGGATGGAAGTCGAGGGTCGCGGAGCGGATCCAGATATAGTTCCCGGGTGGCTGCGACACCGGGCCGTTCATCGCGAACAACGCGACCTGGAACGACTGACCCGGGCGGACGTCACGGCCGACCACCACCCGGTTGGGCGCATTCCAGCCGCCGGGGAGGTGCCCGCCGCTGCTTCCCAGGACCAGCGGAAGCTGCCCGTCCACGTAGATCTCGGCGTAGTCGTCCACCACGGTCTCCAGCACGACGGTGGACCCGGTCGGATCGAAGCCGCCGATGCGGTTGGGGATCGTCACCTTGATCCGGTACCAGGCGAACGACAGCCGGCCACCGCCCCGGCGGTCCTCGAGGGTGGTGGCGCCGATCGGCTGCCACCGCGCGTCGTCGAAACCGGCGGCGCCGGCCTGAGGCGTAATGTCCCTGGTTCGGTTCGGCGGCCCCGAGGGCCGGAGGTCGGGGCCGGGTAGCCGGTGATCCACCTCGATGATTCGGGCTTCGCTGAATCGCCACTGGCCTGCAACCAGCCGGGCACCCTCCTCGGTTCGGAGGTCCACCACTGCCGCGGGACGGCGGGCCGGGACGGCGGCAGTGGCCTGCCCCACCGCGCGGGCGGGAACGAGGCCGCTGCCGAGGCCCACGGCCAGAACAACGAGAGCGCGCATCGATGTCTCCTAACGAACTTTGACGACGTAATAGGTGAGCGGGCCCTTCACCTCTTTGAACCAGTGCGGCGTCCCCTTGGGCACCACCAGCACATCGCCCGGCTTGATGGTGCGGGTCTCTCCGCCGGTGACGGTCGCACCCCGGATCTCGCCCGCCCCGGTCATCTTGCCGTCGGTGAGTGTGCCACCGGTGACGAACGTCGCCGATCCCGACAGGACGTGGATGATGTCGGTGTCCTGCTGGTGGACCTCGACCTGGCCCGGTGTTTCGCGCCGGCTGGCATGCACCATGTAGTTCCGGCCGTTGGATCCGTCGACCAGCACGTCACCCTTGGCGAACGCGGCCTCCACGGCCCGCTTTTCGAAGTACGCCACCGGCGTCATGCCGGCCTCGCCGGCCATGGGGGCAGTGCCGAGGGCCTTGCTGGCCGCCACCGCGATTTCCTCGTCCTGCTGGGCGCTGGCCGCGCCGCTGACGCCGACCGCGCCGACGATCGTGCCGTTCACCTCGATCGGCACGCCGCCCATCAGGGGCGTGAACCCGACCAGCTCGTTGAGCGCGATCATGGGAGTTCGGCCATTCCGGATGATTTCCTCGAACACGCGGGTCGGCCGCTGGAACCGGACTGCGGTGCGTGCCTTCCCGATCGAGATGTCCGCTCCCGCGGGGAAGGTTCCGTCCAGGCGCTCGAGCGCGAGGACGTAGCCGCCCCGATCGACCACGGCGATGGCGGCGCCGGGCGCTTGGTGCTCCCGGGCATGGGTCAGCGCGGCGGCCAGCACCCGCCGGGCCCCTTCCAGGTTGAGGTCGGGCGTGGTGGTGACCTGGGCGGCGAGAGGCGCGGTCCCCAGGGTAAAGGCCATGCCGGCCAGAGTTCTGAGATGTTGCGGCACAGTGTCCTCCTCCGAGTCGGCGGCCATGACGAAGGCCGGCGGCGAGCGCGCCACCGGCCTGGTCATGCCACGGATGGTTATTTGACGACGGCTTCGAACTCGGCCTCGCCGAGCAGGACTTCAACGAAGGCGCACCACATCTGCACCTTCGACACGTCCTTCACGTATACCGGAAGGGTCACGCTCCGGTTCATCTTGCCGTCCTTGATGGACAGCTTGTTCAGCAGGTAGACGTTCCCCTTCGAGTCCACGACCTGCCAGTGGGGATCGGGTGCGTCAGGCGCCTGAAAGTCGCCCGAGAGCGTGAGCACGATCCGGCCGTTGACCTTGTCGGCCGAGACGGTACCGGTGTTGGCCTTCAAGCCTTTGAAGGGCTTGCTGGTGATCGGCGCGGGCCGGGCCGCGACGAGCGTGACACCGACCAGTGCAGTGAGCGCGGTCAGCGCCAGCGTCTTGAGGATGCGCATGCGAGAGTGCCTCCGTCGAGTGAGCCTGGGAATGGACCATCCGGTTCGGCCGATCGCCCCAGTGCGCCGGCCGTGACGGGGCCATGAATGCGGCGAGGTGGAGGAAGGTTCCAGTCTGGAGGAGAATCCCGGAACCGGCGGTGATATGGAACTTTGCCGCCCCCGGGCGATTTACACTCGAGCTTGCAGGCGTGAGCGGGCTTCGGCCCGCGCCGGATCAACCACTGACCAAGGGGCGACGGCGATGATGAGGTTGAGCACTGCGGGGCGGATCATGAGCTGGATCTGCCAGCTGGTGGCGGCGGGGATCCTCTCTCAGACGCTGTACTTCAAGTTCACTGGCGCGCCGGAGTCGCGCTACATCTTCTCGACGCTGGGCATCGAGCCGTGGGGCCGGATCGGGACCGGGGTACTCGAGGTGGTGGCCGTGGTGCTCCTCCTGCTGCCCCGAACGGCCGCGCTCGGCGCGCTGCTGGCCGCCGGCCTGATGGGCGGCGCCATCGTGGCTCACCTCACCATGCTCGGCATCGAGGTTCAGGGAGATGGCGGCCTGTTGTTCGGGTTGGCCCTGGCGGTGCTTCTGGTGTCCCTGGCGGTGCTGGCGCTCCGCTACCGCGAGCTGCCCATCATCGGTCCGAGGCTGCAGACCCAGTGAGTCCAGCGGCCAGCTACGTTCCATGGTTGAAACGGATACCCCGGATGCACCGGAATAACGCGTCTTCTTTTGTGGTGGATGAATCAGTCAGGCCGTATCCGCGTGCGAATAGGGAGCAGGGAGCAGGGAGGAGGGAGGAGGGAGGAGGGAGCAGGGAGCAGGCACTGTCTAGACGGCGGGCTCTTCACTCCCACTCCCTGCTCCCTCCTTCCTGCTCCCTGGGAGGAATTTGTCAGGGCGGGTGAAGCCGGCCTGGTTGAACCTGCCAGCGTGTGAAGCAGCTACGGCAGCTCGATCAACCAGGCATCGGACTGCCGCTCGCGTCGTATGACGATCAGCCTGCGTCCGTCGCGGGTCATATCGCTGAGCTCGAATCCCGGCGGGAGCGTGTCGCGCACCCGCCGGGTGCCCTCCGGATAGATCACTTCCACCAGCCGCTCACGGTTGTCTCCGACCGGTCGTTCCGCCGCCCACAACCGCCGGCCATCACGAGACCACCGCAGCGGTCGGAGGTCACCCGGGGCCAGCCGTCGCGTCGCGGTGTCGCCCAGCAGCGATACCCACAAGCCCAGTTCCCCGTCCCGGTTCCAGAGGAAGGCAAGATTTCGCCCGTCGGGAGAAACCCTCGGGCGGAATACCCAGCCCTGCTCGCCGGGCTGGATCAACAGGCTGTCGTGGCCGGTGGCGGGATCGAGCATAGCGAACCGCTGGTTGCCGCTCCGCTGGTATAGGATCTGGCCGTTCGGCGCCCAGTCCAGATCCGCCCCGACCAGACCCATCAAGTAATCGCGTTGTTCCGCCGATCCTGGACGGAAGATCCGGATGCCAAGCGTAATCCCGTCGTTGCTCCCGGCGATCGCGACCCGGTCGTCCACCGGCGACCACGCCACGTCGTTGGCCTCGCCGACCACCGCGATTTCCATGATGGGTTCGTCGCCGTCGAGCGGCAGGACCGCCATGATTTGTCCCGATGGTTCGGTCCGGAGGAACGTCAGCCGGCGCTCGTCCGGCGAAAGCCGGGCCGCCCGGTGCATGGCGGTGCCCGTCGTCAGGGCCCTGAACGCGGTCCGCGCGTCCGCTCCGGCCGGCAACAGGCCCAGGTTGGAGGACGCCCGCTCCCGCACATACACCAGCCGGCGGCCGTCGCCGGAGATTGCCAGCCGGGCCGCCGCGTTTCATGCTGTTCATCCCCGGCTCCAGCCCCGAGACGATTTCCACCGGCCGGCCGCGCGCTCGACCGGCCTCATCGACCTCGCAACGGAACAGCACCGCGACTCTCCCTCGGAGCGCCAGGTAGTAGATCGACCGCCCGTCGGGAGCCCAGACCGCCGCCAGCTTCGCCATCGAATCGACCGCGATCTCGTGGGGCGGCCGTTCTCCCCGGGCGGCCACCACCGCGAGACTGGAGCGCCGGCCGCCCGGGCTGAGGAGCGGAATCGCGAGTTTCCCGCCGTCCGGGGACCAGGCCGGCGAGAGGGGCCATAGGTAATCGAACGGCAGCTCGATCGCGATCGAGTCCGTGGCTCCCGGGCCCCTGATTTTCACCGCTTTGGGGGCGCTCCGGATCCACGCCTGGCGGGCACCGTCAGGCGACGGGACGCCGTAGTCAGGACTGAGGGGTCGGGCGGTGCCGCCCAGCCTCGGCACGGCGAAGATTCCCCTTTCGGGTCGGTAGGTCGCGTATCGGATCTCCAAACCGTCCGGCGACCAGGCCATGCCGACGAAAGACGGTGCCGTGGCCGCCGTCACGACGTTACCGCCCAGGAGATCCCGGACCAGGATCCGCTGGCTCATGGAATCCTCGATGGTGTAGGCCAGGAACATCCCGTCGGGCGACGGCGCGGCATCGATCACGTTGCCCAGGAAGGTGAGCTGCTGCTGGGTGACCCCGGCGGGAGGCCCAGGCTCCGCGGACCGCGGGCGAAATACGACCGCCACCGCCCCCAGCGCTGCCACCAGCGCCGCCACTCTCCACCACCGTCGCGTTGGTGGTTGGGTTGGCGCGATTCCGGTGGGGGTGATCCCCCCACTCGGGGTAGCCAAGGGCTCGAGCACCGCGACCAGCTCCGAGGCGCTGTGCCAGCGCTCCTCCGGCCGCTTCTCGAGGCACCGCATGATGACCCGACTGAGCTCCGGCGGAATGTCCGGTTGATGCGACTCCAGCGGTTCGGGGCGCACCGCCACATGCATCGTCAGCACTTCTTGCAGGGTGGGGGCGGTGAACGGAGCCCGCCCGGCGATGAGCTCATACCCCAGGACCCCAATCGCATAAATGTCAGCCCGATGGTCGACGTCGGGACTCGCCACCGCCTGTTCCGGCGACATGTACGCCGGAGTTCCGAGCGCCACCCCCACCGTGAGGGGCTGCTCTCCCTCGGCGGCCAATCTCGCGGCGCGCGCCACGCCGAAGTCGCTTACCAGGGCGTGACGACCTGAAAGCAGAATGTTCTCCGGCTTGAGGTCCCGGTGGACGACACCCCGCTCATGGGC
>DASWKS010000631.1:0-1696 GCA_036396495.1 Gemmatimonadales bacterium | reverse complement strand
TAACCCGGCCTGCAGTCGGAGATGCTTGGTTCGCGTCACCGCGCCGCCGCGGCGGCCGATCAGGGTTCGGACAACATCCGGCCGGCGGCCTTGCGGGCGATCTCAACCGCGAAGTTCGTCCCCCGATCCCATGGATAGACCTGGCTCATGCTCGCCAGCCACAAGCCGGGCACTGGGGTGCGCAGGTCGGGGATCGAGCGGGAGTGATTCACCGGCGGCACCGGTTGGGCATAGGGAGTGCGGAACAGCCAGCTCTGCTTGACCCAATCCGGCTGAAAACTGGGATTGAACCGGGGCAGTGCCGGCAGGAACCGCTCCAGCAGCTCGGGCTGGGTCAGTTTGAAGTACTCGTGGGAGGGGTCGAGGTAATCGCCGCAGTAAATGATGTGGTCCCCGCCGAAATGCTCGGGGGGCACGAAGTTGGTGTGCTCGACCAGCGATAAGAATGGAAAGCCGGCCGCTTTCGGCAGGTTGTGCCAATAGTGCCCCTGCTCCGAGAGGCGCTGCCGCAGGGCGAGCACCATGACCACCGCGCCCATCGACTTGAGCGCCAGCAGTCCCTGCAGGTAGGGATCCGGCAGGGTCGGAGTGAGCCGGGCCAGCAGCGCCGGTGAGGTGGTGACCAAGACCTGATCGAATTCCTGCCGCTCTCCCCGAACCTGCAGCCGCAGTCCACCTGTGGGGGAGGGCTCGATCCGCTCGACGGGGGTACCTAGGTGGATCGTGACCCCGAGGCGCCGGGCCTCCTCTGCCAACCGGTCCATGAAGGCCTGGAAGCCGCCCTGAAAGGTGCCGAGCCGAGGGGTGCGGGCTTTGACCCGGGCCCAGAACCAGGCCATGTTGACGTCCTGATAATGGGGCCCGAATTTCCCGACCAGCAGCGGCTCCCAGAGCGACTCGTAAGCCCGCCGGCCGACCCGGCTGGAGAGCCACGCATGGGCGGTGGTCCGCTCCAACGGCTGCCACGGCGAGAGGTAACGCAGGTAGGCAATCACGACCCCGATCCGCAGCCGATCGATGAACGGGATGCCCGGAAAGCGCAGCACGGCGAGGGGCGAATCCAATGGGTAGAACGTGCCGGCGTGGTAGACGACCGTCACCGGACGCGGGAAGATCACCCGATCGGTCCAGCCCAGCTCGTCAATCAATCCCAGGATGTGGCGATCGCTGGCGAACCAGTGGTGGTAGAAGCGCTCCACCGACCATTCCCAGTGGGGTGCTTTGAATCCGGACGCCAATCCGCCGACGTAACTCTCGGCCTCGAAGACCGTCACTTGCCGCCCGGCGCGGGCCAGATCATACCCGGCGACCAGCCCGCCGGCCCCGGCGCCGATGATTGCGACTTTTTTCACAAGCTGGCGGCCGCCGACCAGGGGTGGGCCACACGGTGGACCGTGGCGTGGGCCGTGCGGCGGACCGTGCGGTGGGCCGAGCGCTGGGCCGTGGGAAGTGGAGTCGCCCTGCCCCTCATCGGACGGCTGCTTCCTGTGCGAGCTCGGCCCGCACCGCGCTCCAGCCGATGCTCTCGCGGGCCAGGTAGTAGGCGCCGAGCAGCGTGATCGGCAACCAAAGCGCCGCGTGCAGCACCAGAGTGTAGGCGGTGGCCAGCGGCTTGGTGACGCCATAGGCCACCAAGACCGCGATCCCCGGCGCGTCGAAGGTGCCGAGATAGCCGGGAGCCGACGGGAGGCTGGTG
>DASWKS010000630.1:0-2051 GCA_036396495.1 Gemmatimonadales bacterium | reverse complement strand
TTCATTGCGATCACCTTCGGAGTGATGTACGCGGGCGCGGTGGCGGCCAGCCTGATCGTCCTCGCCGAGCGGGTTCAGTTCCTCCGAGATACCCTCTCGAATCTGATCGGCGTCAGCGGGTGATCCGGTGAGCACCATCATGGAAGCCGACACGCTCCTGGCGGTGGACGTGGGCACGGTCAATACCCGGGCCAGCCTGTTTGACGTCGTCGACGGTCGCTACCGGATGGTGGCGACCGGCCGGGCCTCATCGACCGCCGGCTCTCCGCTGTTCGACATCCGCGAAGGGATGCACATGGCGGTCGAAGAACTGAACGCGGTGACCGGCCGGCCGTTGCTTGATGAAGGTGACAGCCTCATTATTCCCACCACCTCGGAAGGGGCCGGGGTCGATGCGTTTGTGGCAACAAGCTCGGCCGGGCCCCGACCGCGCACCGTGCTGGTCGGCCTCATGCCGGGGGTGTCGATGGAAAGCGCCCGCCGGCTGGCCGGTTCGACGTATCTGAATGTGGTGGAAGAGATCGGGTTGTTGGACCGACGCCGAGAAGAGGAACAGATTGATGTGCTGGTCGCTGCCCAGCCGGACGTGATCCTGATGGTCGGAGGCACCGACGGCGGCGCAAGCGCCTCCGTGTTGCGGATGGTTGAACTGGTCGGCCTGGTGGTCGGCTTGCTGTCCACCGCCCAGCGGCCGAGCCTGGTGTTCGCCGGAAACCGCGCCCTCGGAGCGGCGGTATCCGAGTATTTTCAGGAGCGGGCCCCGGTGACTATCGTCCCGAATATACGCCCCAGCCTCGACGTGGAGGAGCTCGAGCCCGCCCGGCTCAAACTGTCGGAGATCATCCGCCAGCTCCGGGCCGGCAAGATCGGCGGCTTCGAGGATTTGGCGGCCTGGTCGGGCGGCTCGATGATGCTGACCGGCGACGCGTTCGGTCGGGTGGTGCGCTACCTGAGCCAGGTGTACGACCCGGACAAAGGGGTGCTCGGGATCGACGTCGGCGCCAGCCATGTGACCGTGGCGGCGGCTTTCGACGGGAATCTGAATCTGCGGGTGAATTCAGATTTGGGACTCGGATCGTCGATGCCGGGCCTCATGCGCTACGCCTCGATTGAGGACATATCCCGCTGGCTGCCGGGCGAGGAACCCGCCGGCAAGGTGCGCGATTACCTCTACAACAAGGCCCTCTATCCGGGCAGCGTCCCGACCGAACTGGGCGAGCTGCACATCGAGTATGCCCTGGTCCGCGAGTTGATCCGGACCGGGATTGCCCTTGCCCGCGGCGACTGGCAGAAAGGAGCTGAGACCGCCTTGCTGCCCGCGCTGGAGCCGATCATCGCCAGCGGCGGGGCCATCGCTCGCGCCCCTCGGCCGGGCTACGCGGCCCTGGCCCTGTTGGATGCGGTCCAACCGAAGGGGGTCACGACCCTGGTGCTGGATCCGCACAACCTGATCCCCGCGGTCGGCGCCGCCGCCGGCCTGCTGCCCATGATTACCGTACAGGTGCTCGAGTCCGGCAGTTTTGTCAGTCTAGGCACGGTGGTCTCCCCGGTGGGCCACGCCCGCCAGGGGCGGCCGGTGATGCGGGTCCGAGTAGAGCCTGAGGGGGGAGGCGAGATGTCAGAGGGGGCAGTCCGCTTCGGTCAGATCGTGCTCTTGCCGCTTCGGCAGGGCGAGCACGCCCGGCTGACCGTCCGGCCGGAGAGCGGGTTCGACGTTGGATTCGGCGGGGCTGGGAAGGCCGGGGCGCTGAGAGTGGCGGGGGGTGCTCTCGGGGTGATCATCGATGCCCGCGGCCGGCCGCTGGAACTTTCCAAAGATCCGGTCGAGCGCCAAGAAATGAACCTGAAGTGGTTGAAAGAGGTCGGAGCGCTGAAGTGATGGCATGGAGCCTCTGAGCTGACGATGGCCGGCAACCAGCTACCTGCGCTTCGACATGTCCTTCCGCTGACGACGGTCCAGCTGGAGCGCAAGCTCCCCTCGCCGGGGACCGTGACGGTTAGGGTGCGGGAGAAGGTCCAACCTGCCGACGTCGTTGCGGAAGTGCAGCCGC
>DASWKS010000629.1:0-3588 GCA_036396495.1 Gemmatimonadales bacterium | reverse complement strand
CGGCCCTGATGCGGGCGCTGATAGCGGCCGGCGATACCAGCGGAGCACTGCAACACGGCCGCAGCTTCCAGACGGCTCTGGTGGATGAACTCGAGCTTCCCCCGGATCGCGAGGTTGAGAGCGTCAACGCCGGCTTGCTATCCGGGCAGATCGTTGCCGCTCCTTCGGCGCCGGCACCGCCGATGCCCTCCGGAGCTCCCGCTGTCGCGCCCGCCCCCGTCTCGGTTCATCCGGTTGGGCCGGTTGCGGTTCCCCACCGGGTGCCGTGGGCCCTGCTTATCGGATCAGCGGCGGTTGGGTTGGTCTTGCTCGGGGTGGGAATTCGATGGGCTGGTGCGGGGCGCGACCCACCTACGCTCTCGATCGGCCGATTGGCGGACTATCGCACGCTGCCTCGCGAAGAACTGCGGGGCCCTCTGGTGGACTTGCTGGCCACCGCCCTGGGCCGGTCACCGGCGCTGCGCGTCGTGAGCACCGCCCGGATGTACGAACTGCTGGGCGGCCCGGTATCGGAGTCCGATCTTCCCATCAGCACCTGGGCCGAGGTGGCGCGCCGAGCCGGGGCGTCTCAGCTGATCGACGGCGCGCTCTATCAGCTTCCGGACGGTCTCCTTCGGCTCGACCTGCGGCGGCTGGATCTTCGGAACGGCGAGGTCCTGGGTTCCGCCCGGGCTCAGGCGGCGGATCCGTTCGCCCTGGCGGACTCCGCCACCGCGGTCCTGCTCGCCGGAATGGGCTTCGAAGCTCCCCGCGGGTCCATCGCGGCTCTCACCACCAGCTCGATTGCCGCCTACCGGCTGTATGAGCAGGGGCTCCAGGCCCTGTTCCGACTGGACCGGGCCACGGCTCGGAGCCTGTTCGAGCAGGCCCTGCGGGAGGACTCCACCTTTGCCATGGCCGCGCTCTATGCGGCTAAGGCCAACCGCGATTGGGGGGAGCTCCTGGTCCTGATCCAGCACGCGCACCGTTTGGCGGACCGGGCCAGCGAACGAGAGCGGTTCCTGATTCGGGCTCAAGCCGCAATCATGTTGAGCGATCCCGCGCTCAATGGGTACATCGACTCGCTGGTCACCCGGTTTCCCGGGGAGATCGAGGGCTATCTCTTCGCCGGAATCGCCCGCATCGGGGTGGGGGAATTCCTGGGGGCGTTGCCCTATCTGGAGCGGGTGGTCGAGATGGATTCGGCCTCGCTGGCACCGGCCGGCGGTGAATGCCGCGCCTGCGACGCGCTATTCCAAATGGTCGGCGCCTATCAGGCGATGGATTCGCTGGCGGCGGCGGAACGGATGGCCCGGCGAATGACCCGGTTGGTCCCGCAATGGCCCAACGGCTGGAGAACCCAGTGGGAGGTGCTCAGCATCCTCGGGAAGTACGACGAAGCGCAAGAGGCCGCGATCGCCTTCGACCAGCTTTGGCCCACCTTGAACTTCGCGATGCTGTCCCGGGCCCAGTTCCTGATCCGGGGGGGGCGGGGCTCCGAGGCGGCCTCGCTCCTTGCGGAAGAAGCGGCGAACTCGGCCGGCGAGCGACGGGCCGAGGCACTCTGGTTCCAGGCGATCGCGCTGCGCGAAGCGGGCCGGCTCGAGGAAGCGGTGGAGATCGCGCGACGCTACCGGCGTGAGACGGTCCCCATCAGCGAAGGACTCGGTGTCGCTACCTCCAGTCCCATGCTGCTCGGCATGGCGCTGGAGCAGGCCGGACAGGGACGTGCGGCCGCCGCGTTGTTCGACTCGATCGCGGCGCACGTGTTTCCGTCGAGCAACCGCTCTCATGCGGCCCGCACCCGGGCCTGGGTGCTGACTCAGGCAGCGACCGCTCTGGCCGCCGCCGGCGATACCTCCCGCCTCGCGGGCCTGGCGGACAGCATTCGCGACATCGGTGCCGGGTCCAGCTTCGTGCGGGACTGGCGGCTGCATCGTCATGTCCGGGGTCTGTTGCTGGCCGCCCGGGGCCAGGATTCGCTGGCGCTGGACGAATTCCACGCCTCGTTCTTTTCGCTCACCATGGGGTACACCCGCACCAACGTCGAGGCTGCTCGACTGCATCTGAAGCGGGGCGAGGCCCGCCAGGCGGTGGCCCTGCTCGAGCCGGCGCTGCGCGGATCGCTCGAGGCGTCCAACCTGTACGTGGCGCGCCGGACCATTCACACACTACTGGTACAGGCCTGGACCATGCTGGGAGACCGGGAGCGGGCGGCAGAGCACCGTCGTCTGGCCGCCGGCAACTAGCAGACGGCAACGACGTGAAACTCCCGCGCCCCGGGTTCCGCGTTGCCCTGCTGGCGACTGCCGCCAGCCTGCTCACCATTTGGGTCACCCGCCGACCCAGCAACGACCGGGAGTGGATTCCGGAACAGGCGGTGCTGCCGTCGGTCCGGTTGGAGGGTCCGATCGTCCACCTGTCCGGGGTCCGCAACTTCGCCTACACCGGCCCCGACCGCTTTACGCCATCCTACGTCGAGCGGCGGTACGACCTCGACCAGCTCACCGACCTGTGGTTCGTCCTGACCCCCTTCGCGAAGAGCTGGCGGGGTCCGGCGCACAGCTTCCTCACGTTCGGCTTTGCCGATTCCCAGTTTGTTGCCATTTCGGTCGAGGCGCGCAAAGAGCCGGGCGAAACCTACAACCCGCTCTGGGGCATGTTGCGTCGCTACGAACTGATGTATGTGATCGGGGACGAACGGGACCTGATCGGCCAGCGGGCGGCATTCCAGCGCTACCCCGTCTATCTCTATCCGGTCAAGGCACCGCGAGAGCAGATCCGCGCATTGTTCGGCGCGATGCTCGAGCGGGCTGAAGGGCTGCGTCATCGCCCGGAGTTCTACCATACCCTCACCAGCAACTGCACTTCGAACATCGTCGATCAGGTGAACCGGATCGTGCCGGACGCCATCCCGGCGAGCTGGAAGACCGTCTTTCCCGGGGATATCGACGAAGTGGGAGTGCGGTTGGGATTGATCGACACCACTCTCCCGGTGGAGGCCGCGCGGGAGCGGTACCGGATCAACGATGTCGCTCGCCGGTTCATCGATGATCCGGCCTTCTCGCTGCGAATACGTCGTCAGGGGGAGTCGTCGGCAATCGGTAGTCGCCAGGCGGTCAGTCCTCAGTTACCGGCGCGGCCGGCCTCACGTCCGCCCCACGCCCCATGAGGCGGGCCGTGAGCAGGTACGCCTCTTTCCATGCCTGGCGGAGCTCGGGAGTCATGGCCGGCCCCAGCTCCTGCTCCAGGGCCCATATCAGCGCCTCGCCCACCACAGCGTAGTCCTTCGCCGTGACCCCGTATCCCACATGGCGGGCGCCCAGGGCTGCCACCTCGGGAACCAGCTGGTCGGGAGTCCCGATCCGCCGGACGATCTCCTGGAGCATGGCGATGAACTTGCGCTGTTGGTTTAGCATGTCGGTGACGGCGAACAGCCGTTGCTGCTCCGGTGCGATCTCGAACAGCCGGCCGTAGAACCGCTCGGCCAGGGCCATGCTTCGCTGGGAGACCAGGGACCAGCTCTGCTGTACCAGCTGCTCGCTCTCGGGGGTCATGGATCCGGTCCAGCCGGGGAGAACTGTGTCGGGGTGCCCCGAGGGGGTCCCC
>DASWKS010000628.1:0-3948 GCA_036396495.1 Gemmatimonadales bacterium | reverse complement strand
GGGGGCGGCCTCGTCGCTGTCGAGCGCGCCTCCCGTGATGCCGGGGATCTCCGCGTCATCGATGATGGTCACCCCATTCAGCCGGACGGTCACGCGCCGGCCGATGAGCGTGATGTCGAAGCTCTGCCACTCGCCGGCCGGCCGGGCCGGGAGCAGGAGGGGTGTGACCTGGCCGTAGATGCCGCCCATCCGGCGATTGTGGGGTTCCTTCCCGTAATCGTCCGCCACCTGCACCTCATGCCGGCCGCGCAGGTAGATCCCGCTGTTACCCGAGGGCGGGACATTCACCTCCAGCCGCAACTGAAAGTCGGTGAACACCGATCGGCTCATCAGGTCGTTGCTGGGCGGGGTGTTGACCAGCTCGCCGTTGGCCAGCGACCATCCGCTTCGGCCGGTCCGGATTCGCCATCCTCCCATCCCGCCCTCCAGCAGGTCGATGGGCTGGCCCCACGCCGGTGGGCGCTCCCGGGTCAGAGACGGCGCCCGGCGCCCGGCCACCGCAATCTTGGAGCCGTTGGGCAGGGTGATTTCGCCGATGATTACCTCGCCCTCGATGGTGGCGGTCCAGCGCCCGGCATTTGCCTCCGGCTCCTCTGACGGCATCGGGAAGCTCACCCGATTACCGGCAATGGAGATCCCGGTGAGCGGCAGGGCATGGCCGGTCCGCCGCTGGAGCCGTCCGCTGGGCGGCGGTCCGGCCTGCAGTTCCAGCCACATGGGGTACGATGCCCCGCCTTCCTGCGCCGTGAGATCCCAGCGGCCGATCGGCCCCTGGGCTTCCGCCCTTGAACCGGCGGCCAACGAGGCCAAGAACACTGAGCGCGCCATAGATCGGATTTCCACTGGGTCTTCCCGTCGCCCGGAATAGATTCACACTCCACCCGCTTGGGCCGCCGGTCAAGAGCTACCTTTGTTGCATGTCCCGCACCATCGTGCTCGCGGGGGCCACCGGCCTGGTGGGCCGCGAGTGCCTCCGCTTTGCCGCCCGCGATCCCGCGATCGCGAAAGTCTACGCGCTGGTACGGCGGTTTGTGCACCCGTCGGCCCAGCCTCAGCGGGTCGAATACCGGATCATCGATTTCAATCGTCTCGATGACGTCACCCTGCCGCCACCAGTGGACGCGGTCGTATGCACGCTGGGAACTACTCTCAAACAGGCCGGCTCGCGTGAGGCGTTCAGCCGGGTGGATTACGAGTACGTCCTGGCCCTGGCTCAACGGGGACTGGGCTGGGGAGCCCGCCACTTTCTGCTGGTATCGGCCCTGTGGGCCAACCCGCGCTCGCACATTTTCTACTGCCGCATGAAGGGGGAAATCGAAGCGGCGGTGGGTTCCCTTCCCTACCAGAGCGTGACCATCCTGCGGCCTTCGGTGTTGGCCGGCCAGCGGGCGAAGCCCCGGGTGGCGGAGCAGCTGTTTCGGCGGATCGGCGGACTGCTGCCGTCCCGCTATCGCGCGGTCACCGCGGCTCGGGTCGCGGCGGCGCTCCTGGCGGCGGTCAATCAGCCCCGCGACGGACTGACCGTCCTGGACAACGGGGTGCTCCGCGACACCCCCCTCCCCTCTTCCACGGGTTGGTCCGAACAGGTTACTTAGGCTGCACTTCCCCCGACCGGAGCACCCCATGCGCGTTCCCGCCGTCGCCGCGGCGCTTCTCAGCCTGATTGTCAGCGTCCCGGCGGCGCAACAGGTCCCCGACCCCGAGGCCCGGCTGCGCGAGCTAGCCATCACCCTGCCGCCGGTCGATCCTCCCTTCGCCAACTACGTGAGAGCGGTTCGGACCGGGAACCTGGTATTCCTGGCCGGTCACGGTCCCTGCGGCGACCTGGATGCCCGTCCCGAGTACAAGGGCAAGGTGGGACGGAACCGCACGGTCGAGGAAGGGTATGTCGCTGCCCGGGCCACTGCCGTCTGCCTATTGGCGTCGCTCAAGGCCGAAATCGGCGATCTCCGCAAGGTCCGCCGGTTCGTGAAGGTCCTCGGCATGGTGAACGCAACCGAGGATTTCACCATGCATCCCCGGGTCATCAACGGGGCGTCCGACTTGCTGGTGGAGGTCTTTGGCGACCGGGGACGGCATGCCCGTTCCGCGGTCGGCATGATCTCGCTGCCGTTGAATATCACGGTGGAAATCGAGCTGGTCGTCGAAGTGGATCCGGCGTAACTGACCGAATGCCGGTGCTCGATCTGTTTCAGCTGCAGGGCCGGGTGGCGCTGGTCACCGGAGGCTCCCGCGGGCTCGGACTCGAGATCGGGGTGGCCCTGGCCCAGGCCGGCGCTCGGGTGGCCCTTCTGGCCCGGCGGGCCGAGCTCTTCGCCGAAGCCCGGGCCACGCTCCCCGACGCGATCCAGCTGCTGGGCAACGTGGCGCTCAAGGCAGACGTCGATCGTGCCGTGGCCGAGACCACCGAGCGGCTGGGCCCGCCCGCCATTCTGGTGAATGCCGCGGGGATTTCCTGGGGCGCTCCCGCGATGGAAATGCCGGTGGAGAAAGTGCAGGAGGTGCTGATGGTGAACCTGGTAGGCGCCTTCCTCTGCGCCCAGGCCACGGCACCCCGGATGCGGGAGCAGGGGTACGGCAAGATCATCAACGTGGCCTCGATCGCGGGCCTCAAGGGGACCGCTCCCGAATTGCTCGACGCCGTGGGCTACAGCGCGAGCAAGGGCGGGTTGATCGCCCTCACCCGGGACCTGGCCGCCAAGTGGGGGCAGTACGGCATCCGGGTGAACGCACTGGCACCGGGCTACTTCCTCTCGCGCATGACCGAGAAGCTGCTTCCCCGGATCGAGCCCTACCTGAACGCTCACACGCCCCTGGGGCGGATCGGCGCGCCGGGCGAACTGGCAGGCGCCGCCCTCTTTCTCGCGAGCCCGGCGTCGGATTACATCACCGGCGTCACCCTGCCGGTCGATGGGGGTCTCGCGGCGGTATGATCCCCGATCTCTCGGTCCGGGCCCAGGCCCTGCGGGAACGGTTGCTCGGGTTCCTCGCCGGCCGGATCCTGCCTAACGAGGAGGCGGTCGACGCCGCCATCGCCGCCAACGGCTGGCAGCCGGTCGCCCTGATCGAGGATCTCAAGCAGGAAGCGCGCGGAGCCGGGTTGTGGAATCTCTTCCTTCCGGATCCCGCGCTGGGCGCGGGGCTGTCGCTGCGGGAGTATGCGGCGATGGCGGAGATCATGGGCCGGGTCTGGTGGGCCAGCGAGGCCTTCAACTGCAGCGCGCCCGATACCGGAAACATGGAGGTGCTCCTCCAGTACGGGTCGCCGGAACAGCGGGAGCGCTGGCTGACTCCGCTGCTGGATGGCCGGATCCGATCCTGCTTCGCGATGACCGAGCCCGACGTGGCCTCCTCCGATGCCACCAACATCCGGACCGCCATCGCGCGCCAGGGCGACGGCTACGTAATCTCGGGTCGCAAGTGGTGGATCTCCGGCGCGGGCGATCCCCGCTGCGCCGTGGCCATCGTCATGGGCCGCACCACGCCGGATGCCCCGCCCCACCGCCAGCAGTCGATGGTGCTGGTCCCGATGGACGCGCCGGGGGTGCGAGTCCACCGCATGCTCCGCGTATTCGGGTACGATGATGCGCCCCACGGCCACGCCGAGATCGAGTTCACCGGCGTGAAAGTCCCGGCCGGCCATCTGATCGGAGCGGAAGGCCAGGGATTCGAGATTGCCCAGAGCCGCCTGGGACCCGGACGGATTCATCACTGCATGCGATTGATCGGACAGGCGGAACGCGCCCTGGAGCTCATGTGCGACCGGGCCCGGTCTCGAGTCGCGTTCGGCGGGCCCCTGGCCGAGCGCGGGATGGTGCGGGAAGCGATCGCCCGATCGCGGATCGAGATCGACCAGGCCCGGCTGCTGGTGCTCCGGGCGGCGCATTTGATCGACACGGTGGGAGCCAAGGCAGCCCGGCGGGAGGTCGCCATGATCAAGGCCGCGGC
>DASWKS010000627.1:0-1566 GCA_036396495.1 Gemmatimonadales bacterium | reverse complement strand
ACGTGTACATCTCGGCGATCACCTGCTCCGGGAACCGGCCGCCGAAGTGGTCCTCCAGCGCGGCGACAATCTCCAATCGCTCCAGCGAGTCCAGCCCCAGCTCGACGATCGACGAGTCCAGCTCAAGCCCGACCGTCCGGTCCTTGCCGATCGACCGGACCACGTCCAACACGATCTCGGTCGTCGCTTCGAGTGTCTGCCAGCGGGCCGCAGCGCGGCTACTGTTCGAAGTCGATGGCTGCGCGGCTGCTTCGCGGTCTTCGGATGTCGGTGCTTGGCCCGCCTGCCCACGGCCCGGAGCGGAGGAGGCAGCGACCAGCCCGTCGCTGCCTTCCCGATGCCACTCGGCCTCCACTTCCAGGCTTCGGTCCAGGAACGCATCACGGCAGGCGTACCGCTGGATCTTGCCGCTGGAGGTTTTGGGGATACTCCCGGCGCGCACGAGCGCAATCGAGTCGACCACGAGCTCATGCTCCCTGGCCACGTCGCGGCGGATCGCCTCGATCACCCGGGCCGCCTCCGCCCGTTGGCGCCGTTCCAGCTCCAGGATGATCACCAGCTTCTGGCCGGAACCCTCCTCCACTGTGAACGCAGCGCCCCAGCCGGCTCGCACGCCAGGGTGGCTCTTTGCCGCCGTGGCTTCGATGTCTTGTGGGTAATGGTTGCAGCCGTGGACGATCATCAGATCCTTCAGCCGGCCGGTGACGAACAGCTCGCCGTGGTGCGTGAAGCCCAAGTCACCGGTACGCAGGAACGGGCCTTCGCCCGTGTCTTGCAGGTACGCGCAGAACGTCTGCTCCGTTTCGTCGGTTCGCTGCCAATATCCTTGCGCGACGCTTGGCCCCGACACCCAGACCTCGCCGACCTGGCCGGCCGGCATGCGGATGAGCCGGTTCGGGTCGGTAATGACAATCTGCTGGTCGGGCATGGTCTGTCCGCAACCGACCAGGGCACGGGCCCCGCCCGCGCCAGCTGCGATCGGCACGACGCGGTCGGCCTCCAACGATTTGCGATCGAGCCAGCGGACGATGGGTGGGGCGGTCTTGTACCCGCCTGACACCAGCAGCGTCGCCTCGGCCAAGCCGTAGCAGGGATAGAAGGCCTCCGACCGGAAGCCGCAAGGCGCAAACGTGTCAGCAAAGCGCTCAAGGGTTTCTGCCCGCACCGGCTCGGCCCCGCAGAAGGCCACCGTCCAGCTGCTCAGGTCCAGCGTGGCCCGCTGTTCGGGCGTGATCTTGCGAACACAGAGGTCGAAGGCGAAATTCGGGCCCCCGCTCGTCGTCCCGCGGTAGCGGGATATTGCCTGGAGCCAGCGGAACGGCTTCTGAACAAAAGCCACGGGCGACATCAGGATGTTCGGACGACCCAGGTACAGTGGCTGGAGAATCCCGCCTACCAGCCCCATGTCATGGTAGGTCGGCAGCCAGAACACGCCAGAGGCTGACCGCGTATGCTCGAACGCATAGGCGATCAGCGCCGAGTTGTACAACAGGTTTGAATGGCTCAGCATCACCCCTTTGGGGATCCCCGTCGAGCCCGAGGTGTATTGAAGGAAGGCCAGCGTGT
>DASWKS010000626.1:0-6991 GCA_036396495.1 Gemmatimonadales bacterium | reverse complement strand
GGCCTACCTGCCTTCGATGGATACGCCCCAGAACCAGCGGTTCGTGCGAACCTATCGAGAGCGATACCCCAACGCCGGCCTCCCCAACCAGCCGGCTGCCGCCACCTATGACGCTCTCTTCATGCTGCGAGACGTGATTGCGGTCACCGGATCCGACCGCCAGGCGATTCGAGACGGGCTGAACGGCCTCGGCACCAGCCTGCCTCCCTACCAAGGGATCACCGGAATTCTGGCGTTCGAAGGCCGGGGAGATTTGGCCCGGCTCCCGGTGCTCATCGGCGTGGTGCGCAACGGCACGGTGGTGCCGGTGGAGCGGCCCCGGTGAACGTACTGGGGAGCCTTCGCCGGCGGCTGGTTGCCGGACTGGTGCTGCTGGGATTGTTGTTCCTGGCGTTGGTATTCGCGGGCATCGGCAGCCTCCGAGCCGTCAATCGAACGGTGGCGACCGAGCTGTCACTCCTGGCCGCGAGCTCGGGCCTCGCTACCGATCTGGTGGGCTCGGTGGCGGATCAGGTCCGGGCCGGGGAGGCCTATCTCAACCAGCCGTCGCCGTCACTGGCGGTCGACTTCATCCGGCTGGGGGACAGTAGCCACACCTACCGTCGGCGTTTCCGATTGCTCCCCGGGATGACCGGGGAGGACCAGTCCCGATTGAATCAGGTCGAGACCAGTCAGGCCCAGATGGAGGTGGCCTATGCCGAGGCCCATGCCTACAGCGATCTGGGTCGCACCGACCTGGCGCTCGAGCGGGCTAGGCAGGCTCGCGCTCCCGCCGAAGCCCTGATCGACGACGTCCGCACGTTGACCGGACGGCAGCAGACCCGAGTTACCCAGCGAATCGATCAGTTGCGGCGCCGGGCGTCCCAGCGGGAAGCGCTGGTCTGGCTTCTGTTCGTCTCGGCGGTGATCCTGGGTATGGGGACCGGGTTTCTCACGGTCCGATCGATCGATACTCCCCTGACCCAGCTGAGCGATGCGGCCCGCCGGTTCGGTGAGGGCGATCTGCGACCGAACGAGCTGGGCGACATGCCGCAGGAACTGGCTACCCTGGCCCGGGCCATGGGCCACATGGCGGCTCGACTCCGCAGCGTGATCGACAGCGTCATCCGGGAAGCCCGGAGCATCGGCATGTTCGCTGGTGATCTCTCCGCCATGAGCGAGCAGCTCGCTGCCGGCAGCGCGGAGATTTCGCGCGCCATCGGCGGAGTCACCCAGAACGCCGAGCAGCAGGTGCAGGAAGTCCGGGCGGCGGATCAGGTTATTGCCGGCTGGCGGGAGTCGGCAGCCCGCGACGCGGGAGTGGCGGAGCGGATGCTGAGCAGCGGCGATCAGGTGCGGCTGCTGGCCGAGCATCAGCGCAAGGATCTCGCCGCGGCCGCCACGGCGCTCGATGGGCTGAGACGGGGGGCCCAGGATGCCGCTACTCGCACCCGGGACCTGACCCGCCAGACCGACTCCATCAGTGAGTTGCTCGACATGGCCCGCCAGCTCGGGGCGCAGAGCGAAGTGCTGGCCATTAACGCAGCCATCGAGGCGGCGCGAAACGGACGGGAAGGCGAGGGGGTCGCGGCGATTGCCACCGAGGCCCGCCGCCTGGCCGACTCCAGCCGGGCCGCCACCGAACGGGTCTCCTCCGGCAGTGAGGCGCTACGAAACGTGATCGCGGCGCTGGCCAACTCGATCCAGACCATCAGCACCGAGGCCGTGACCGTGGGGACCACCGCCCAACGGACTCAGACCGCGCTGGACGAGATCATCCGCACCGTGGAGGGCTTGCGGGAGCACGCCAATCAGGTGGCTCGCTCCTCGGCCGAAAGCCGCAACATCGCCGGCCGCCTGGCGGACCTGCGGGTCCGGCTGGAGACCGATGCCCGCGGAACCGTGGCGGCAAGCGCAGCGGTGACCGGCGCCGCCGGGGATCAGAACAACGCCACCGGCGAAATCGCCACCAGCGCGGCAAACCTGCTCGAATCTTCCGAGCGACTCGCCGCGCTGGTGGCGGAGTTCCGGGTCTAGGCGACTACTTCTTCTTGTGCGGCGCGCGGGTCGACTTGAGACCCGCCCTGGCAGGCTTACCCTTCTTCTTGGCCGCGGTGGGCTTGGCCATCTTGACCGGCTTCACCGACTTCTTGACCGCCATCTGCTTGGGAGCCACGGGTTTGGGGGCCACGGCCTTCGGGGCAATCAGCTTCGGGGGCACCGGCTTCGGGGCCACCAGTTTGGGGGCCGGTAGTTTCTTGGGCTTGAGATCCGGCTTGGCCGGACCGGCGCCTGGTGCCGAGGCCAATGCCTCTCGGGTCTCAGCGAGGACCCGCTCGCTTTCCTCCGCGGCGATCAGATTCCGCCGGATTGCATACCGCATCAGCTCTTCCGCATCGCCCATGCTGAACGGGGCCTGATCCGAAGCGGCTCGAACCAGGTTGACGATCGCATCGGCCACCGGACTCCGGAGCACCGTGGCGATGCCGGGCAAGGTCTCGAGCAACGATGAGAGCTGGGTACCCGCGAGTTCTGTCACCCGGTCTTGCTCCTGGAGGAATGAGCACCACCCAAGCCGGTGGCTAACCCGGCGCAAGACTACCCAGCGGGGGTAAGCGAGTCAAGGAAGGCAGCGTAGTAGCTACAGCGACCACCGAAGAAGAACCGATAGGCCACCGCCCCGTATTCCATGCCCAAGACCCGGCTCGGGCTCCTCCAGTCTCCCAAAATGAAGCTTCGCGATTGGAACCAGGGTGTATCGGGGCGACAGCCGAATGCGCAGGGCAGCGCTCAGCTCCAGCATGATGGCCGAGCCCTCTTCCGGCGCGTACCACCGGAACTCGCCGCCCGGTTCGAAGAAGAGTGTGGGCCGGAGGGTCCATCGCCCCATGACTCCAGCGGCCAGTAGGTTCTCGCTGTTTCCAGCGCTGGTGCCGGCGGAGTCACCCGCGGTGCGATAAAAGTCCCAGAGATAGCCCGTGAGCGTGGCCGGTCCGATCAGGGCAGTGTAGGAGGCTTCTGCGATGACCCGCCGGCCCGGTCGATAAACACCACTGGCTCCGGCGCCGGTCGCGAACTCGTCGGTGCTGAAAGTGCTGAAGGTGGCCCCTACTGCCAGTCGGCCATTCCCCACCAGTCGGTCGGCACCTCCCCGGAGCCGGACCTCCAGCCCGGAACGGTAGGTGAAGTCGCCCTCCCCATCGCGAAACGGACTGAAATCATCCGATAGCCGGGCGCTGGCCGCCACGCCGACATTCCACTGTCCCCACTCGAAGGCCCCGGCGGCCCCGAGCGTCAAGGAGGCTCCGCTGCCGTAGGCGTTGACGGGAAAGGCAAAGAAGCTGGAGGAGGCTGCCGCCAGCACCGCGTACTCGGTCACCGTGAGATCGCGGGCTCCGGTAGGCAGGTTGACCAGGGCCGAGAGCACGACCGATTCGCTGCGAAACGCGTAGGCGGCACGGAGCTGAGTGTCGGTCAGGCCGGTGACGGTTTCGCGGAAGCCATCGTGCCGCGACAGCGTAGTGGAAGCCAGCCAGGCACCGGCATCGAACACGAAACGCCCCAGCGGCATGACCAGCGCCACCGGGATGGCGATCTGTCCCAGCGAGCTCACAGCGAGGTTGGGCCCCAGGTCGTAGTACCTGGTCTCGATTCCGGTGCTCAATGCCCGGGGCTCGGGGACGTACTGCGCCCCCAGCGATTGACACGCCATCACGATCAGCAGCCCGAGCGCCCGCGCCGCGAGGCGAAGGCTCATGGACGCGGGATGATGATGATGAGGTTTGGCAGACCTGCAATCCGGCTGGGATTGTCCTGGCGGAGCGCTTCCGGGAGCCTCGGGTTGGCTACCGGTAACCGGGTGCGGCGGTCGACCCCGCCGCCGGTACTGGGGGCAACCACCGCAATGGCCGAGGTGAGAGTCGCCGCGCGACCAGCCATCTCGGTCGGCGCCACTGGCGAAGCCAGCCGGGTGAGCGCACTCGAATTGAGCGTGGGAGGCCGGGCCTGGGCCTCGAGTCCCCGGCTGAGGGCGAGAAAACTCTGCATGTCCTGGATCGGCCTCTCGGTAATCGCGCGGCGTTCGGCGGGGCTCACCGGAACCCCCATCTGGTCCACCAGGCTCAGCAGAATGCCCTTCTCCAGGGCGAAGAGCCGCTCCAGCCGGTCCCCCGCTCCCTGGCTGGCTTCGATCCGGCCGTCGTCGGTGCGAAAGACCTGCGCCTCCAGCTGGATGCCGTCGCGGGTCTGTCGCACGATCCCGTGGACCACGCGCTCGGCCCGGAGCAGCCGACCGGCGCGCGCCGCGGTTCGGGGATCGACCCGGCCCAGATTGGCCAGCTCCATCTCCTCGATCAGGACCTGAACCCGCTCGCGTTCGACCAGCTTGAATGCGGAAACTCGGGAAAGGTCCGTCAGCACCAAGTGGGCAACACCGATTCCGAGAGGCCGCAGGTCGGCATCGGTCCCGATGAATGTCCAGGGCATGACTGCGATGGTGCCCGGTTCGGGCGGTGTGCTGGCCAGGGCCGCTTCGCGCGCGATCGACGCCCTGGCCTCGGCCCGAAGCCGAGTGCGGGCCAGGGCCGCGAGCCGGCTATCCAACTGATCCCGCTGGGCCCGGGTCATCCGGGAGGAACCGGCCGCGCGGTAGCTCACTTCGGCACTATCGAGGTGTCCCACCGCCTCGTGGGTCAGTCCCAGATACACGGCCGTCGTGAACGTGGGCCGCAAGGCCATCGCGGCGGTCAGCACGTCGAGGGCTCTGGGATATTCCTGCCCTTCATAGAATCGGACCCCGATGCGAGTCAGGACATCGGCATCCCCGGCGAAGCGAGCCCGCTCCGCTTCCAGCGCGACAACTTCGGCCGGAGTCACCGGTTGGAGCCGGGAACCTCCTGCACAGGCCGCGCATGCAATGAGAACAGCTGCGATGGGAAACCGCATGAATGTGCTAAGTGGTTTTGTCTCCGCAATCTACGCAATCCGCCGGCGGAGCGGCAACGCACCGTCTTGGCCCCGGGCGCCCGACGCCCTAGCTTCAGGCCCGCCATGGAGACGACCGCCCCCCGCCTGCGCGACACCGCCTCCCCCTGGCTCGTCGTTGTCCTGTTGGGCGACGTCACGTGCTTTGGCATCGTGATGCCGCTGCTCGCCAGCTACGCCGCAGAGTACCGCGCCAGCACCACCTCCATCGGGGTGCTGGTCGCCTCCTATTCAGCCATGCACTTCTTCCTGGCCCCGGTCTGGGGTCGCCTGAGCGATCGTATTGGACGGCGGCCGGTGCTGCTGCTGGGGCTGGTAGGCACACTGTTGTCCTCGCTGCTGTTCGCGGTGGCGCAGAGTTTCCTGCTCCTGCTGCTCTCGCGGATCCTGGCGGGCGGCCTGGGAGCCACCCTCAACGTCGCCCAGGCGTACGTCGCGGATCAGTCCACCCCATCGGGTCGCACCCGGGTCATGGGGCTGGTGGGCGCCGCCTTCGGGTTCGGGTTCATTCTGGGTCCGACCATCGGCGGACTCTCCACCCAACTGGGCAACGCCGCCCCCGGCTTGGCGGCCAGCGCCATCGCGGCTGCAAACCTGCTGCTGGCGCTGGTCACGCTCCGCGAACCGGCGGTTCATCGGCCGGCGTTCAGAGCGGCTACGACACCGTTGCCGTGGCGGCCGTTGATCGCTCCTTTCGCGGCGGCAGTGGCGTCGACGCTGGCCTTCACGGTGCTGTACGTGGTCTTCCCGCTGCACGCCGAGCAGTCGCTGGGCTACGATCGCAGCCGGGTGAGCTACCTGTTCGCCTTCGTGGGGCTGATGACGGCCATCGTGCAAGGGGGTCTGGTAGGAACCCTGTCCCGAGTCCTGGGTGAAGGCCGGCTGCTGCTGCTGGGTGGGATCATGATGGCGACCGGACTGGGGCTGCTGCCCCGTGTATCCGCTGCGGGAGGGACACCGTTCTACGCCGCCCTGGCCATGGTGGGCATCGGGTTCGGGTTCGCGGGACCAGCCGAAGCCGGGTACGTATCGCGGACCTCAGCGGCGGAGTTGCAGGGGCGGATCCTCGGCAGTCTGCAGAGCATCAATTCCATCGCCCGGATCCTGGGTCCGGTCGCGGCGGGCGTGGCCATGGGGGCCGGCGGCGCTCCGACCGCGTTCGTGGGCGCCGCGGCCTTTGCGGCAGTGGCGGGAATCCTGGGATTAGCGATGAGGGAGGATCTGTAAGCGCTCGGAAGGGTCGGAAGGGGTCGGAAGAGTCGGAAGGGTCGTAAGGGTCGGAAGCTCAATTCCGACTCTTCCGACACATTCCGACGTCTAGCGCGGTGCCGAAAAGATCCTGCCCCATCGCACGGCGGTGAAGAACGGCAGGGGGCGCCAGCTGTTAGGGTCAAAGCTGAAATAGACGAACAGTGGACGGCCTCGAACGTTCTCGCGGGGGAGAAAGCCCCAGTAGCGGCCGTCATAGGAATCGTCGCGGTTGTCGCCCATCATGAAGTAGTGGTCCTGCGGAACCACTACCGGCCCCCAGTCCTGCAGATCGGGGTTGTACTCGGCGGTGTCGCGCCGCACCAGGTACTGGAGCTGCCATTCCCGCATCTTGGCCCGATGGAAGGCGTCGGCAAAGGCCCCGGGATTGCCATGCCGGGCCCACGGCTCTTCCACCTTTTCTCCGTTGCGGTGGAGCTCGCCGCCCCGCATCTCGAGCGTATCGCCCGGCATGCCCACCAGACGCTTCACGACCTTGAGCCCCTCCTCCTCGACCGAATCGAAGACCACCACATCGTGCAGGCGGGGCTCACGCACCGCCGGAAGTCGCTTGTGGAGGAGCGGGACCTCGGCACCATAAAGCAGCTTGTTGACGAACAAGAAATCCCCGATCAGCAGGGTGTTTTCCATGCTGCCCGACGGGATTCGAAACGCTTCGATCAGGAAGGTGCGCAGAAAGAGCCACACCACCAGCGCAAAGGTGATGGATTTGACCCATTCCCAAAGCCAAACCAGGAAACCGCGTTTTTTTGTTTGAACT
>DASWKS010000625.1:0-6266 GCA_036396495.1 Gemmatimonadales bacterium | reverse complement strand
CCGGCCGTCCTGTTGACCGAGGAGCTGGTGGCATTGGTGTTAGGCACCGGCCGCCCGGGCGAGGACGTGCTGGAGGTCGCGCGGGCCCTCCTGGAGGCCGGCGCGGGCTCGCTCCGGCGTCTGGCGGCCCGTCCTCCGGGGGAGCTGCAACGGGTTGGCGGGGTGGGTCCGGCCAAGGCGGCGCGCCTGATGGCGGCCCTCGAGTTGGGCTCCCGACTGGCCCGGGAGCTGCGGCCGCCGGCTCCCCGGATCCGATCCCCCGAAGACGTGCTTCAGGTCGTCAGTCCCAGGCTGCGGGATCTGACCGCGGAGGAGTTCCATGTACTGGCGCTGGACACGCAGAGCCAGGTGCTCCGGGACGTCACCGTTACACGGGGTCTGCTGGATAGCTCCCTGGTCCATCCCCGGGAGGTCTTCCGAGCCGCCATCGCCGAGGCGGCCGCCGGTGTGATTCTGGTACACAACCACCCCTCTGGCGATCCCACCCCGTCGGCCGAGGATCGGGCGGTCACCCGACAGCTGGTGGCGGCCGGTCAGCTGCTGGACCTCCCGGTCTACGACCACGTCATAGTGGCGGGGGACCGATGGGTCTCTCTGGCACAGGCAGGACTCTTGTAGGGGGCAACCAGGGTCGGAAGGGTGGAAAAACAGGGTCGGAAGGGTCGGAAAACAGGGTCGTAAAAGAGAGTAGGAACGGCAACAACGGGCAATATTCCGACCCTTACGACCCTGTTTTCCGACCCTTCCCACCTTATTTCCCCCCTTCCGGGGACCAGGTATCCTTGTAAGGATGAGTCCCGAGATGGTCACCGAGCTCCCCGCCGAGTTTCGCGCCGCGCTGGATAAGCACGCGGACCGGCTCGATCGCGATCTGATCGAGCGGGCGCTCCGGTTCTCGGTTTCCGCCCATCGGGGCCAGAAGCGCATGAGCGGCGAGGCGTTCGTTTCGCACGCGATCGCGGTCGCCACCATCCTGCTGAGCCAGTTGCTCGATACCACCTCGATTGCCGCGGCGCTGCTCCATGACGTGGCCGAAGACACCGACGTCCGGCTGGACGATGTGGCGGAGCAGTTCGGCCCCGAGGTGGCCGGGCTGGTGGAGGGCCTGACCAAGATCTCGAGCCTCACCTTCCGCTCGACCACCGAGGCCCAGGTCGAGAACTACCGCAAGCTGCTGCTGTCGATCGCGAAGGACGCCCGGGTCATCATCATCAAGCTGGCCGATCGGCTGCACAACATGCGCACTCTGGAGCACCTGACCCCGGAGCGCCGCCGGCGGATCGCGCTGGAAACCCGCGAAATCTACGCTCCGCTGGCGCATCGCTTCGGCATGGCGGGAATCAAGGCGGAGCTGGAAGATCTCGCATTCAAGTTCCTGGAGCCGGAGGACTATCGCGCCCTGGCCGACCAGCTGGCGGCCCGCCGGGCCGAACGGGAGCAGATGATCCAGACCCTCCGGATTCCGCTGGAATCGGAGCTGCACCGCGCCGGCGTGAAAGAGTTCGAGGTGACCGGGCGGCCCAAGCATCTCTGGTCGATCAATCAGAAGATGAAGCGGCGCGGGACTCCTCTGGAGCAGATCTATGACATGATGGCGGTGCGGGTCCTGGTGCCCAGCGTACCCGAGTGCTATCACGTGCTGGGCGTGCTGCATCACCGCTGGACCCCGCTGCAGGAGCGGTTCAAGGACTACATCGCCAGTCCCAAGTCCAACGGGTACCAGTCGCTTCATACCACCATCTTCGGCCCCGGCGGCCACCTGTTCGAAGTGCAGATCCGGACCCAGGACATGCACCGGACCGCCGAGTACGGCATCGCGGCCCATTGGCTCTACAAGACCGATCGGCACCGGCCCGACGAGCTGGACCGCCACTTCGGCTGGTTCCGGCAGCTGCTGGAGCTGCAGCAGGATACGGCCAGCCCCGAGGAATTCCTGGAATTCCTCAAGGTTGACCTGTACCAGGACGAGATCTTCGTCTTTACCCCGGCGGGCGACGTGAAACGGCTCCCCAAGGGCGCCACCGCCATCGACTTCGCCTTTCATGTCCACACCGACGTGGGACTCCGCTGCCAGGGCGCCAAGATCAACGGCCGGATCGCGCCCCTGCACCGCGAGCTCAAGAACGGCGATACGGTCGAGATTCTCACCGGCCCGCAGCCCCGGCCCAGCCGCGACTGGCTGTCCCACGTGGCGACCGGGCGGGCCCGTCACAAGATCAAGCAGTGGATCAAACACGAAGAGGAGACCGTCTCGCAGCAGCTGGGTCGCGACATCCTCGCCCGGGAAGTGCGGCGCCGGCGGCTGGCGATGCCCGATCAGGACGCGCTGGAGCGGGCCGCGCCGGCGGTGAACCTACTCAGTGCCGAGGCGCTCGAGATCGCGATCGGCCGGGGCGACGTCGGCATCGCCCAGGTGATGCGCTCGCTCTATCCCGACCTGCCCGAGATGGAGCTGGAGGCGCCCAAGCCGAACGTCTTCGGCCGGCTGGTGGATCGCTGGCGGATGGGGCGGGGCATCAAGATCCAGGGAGTCGACGGGTTGATGGTGCGCTACGCCCAATGCTGCCAGCCGGTGCCCGGCGAGGCGGTGGTGGGATACGTGACCCAGGGCCGCGGGATCTCCATCCACCGGGCCGACTGCCCCAACCTGCTGACCCTGGAGGGCAGCGACCGGCGGGTGGAGATCGACTGGAAAGAGGTGGAAGGCGAGTCGTTCGCGGTGCGGCTGGTGCTCAACGCGGAAGACCGGCGGGGCCTCTATGCCGACATCATGAGCGCGATCAGTCAGAGCGGTACCAACATCCGCCGGGCCGACCTGCACACCAAGGATGGCTCCGCCTTCGGGACCATCCTGGTGGAAGTCGACAACCTGCCCCATCTCGACAAGGTCCTGAAGACCATCCGGAAGGTGAAGGGCGTGCACACCATCGAACGGCGCGACTTGAGCCCCACCACCGGCTCCAGCACTCCCTCCTGACCCTATCCAATCGTCACGAATGTCAATCTGGTTGACGGTCACTCGGCGGAGTTCCTGCCCGGTTGGGCGTTAGTCGTGGATCCCGCCGCCGAGTTCGAACGTCTGCGGACACGGCCGCCGGCCATTGACGCTGGCCGTTCGACGGTTGACGATTGGAGGCGCCCCGGCACCGGTAGTCGACCCCAATCCTCATCGACCATGTCCTACTTCCTTCTCAAGACCGAACCATCGACGTACTCCTGGGACGACCTGGTCCGCCAGGGCCGGGCCGTCTGGGACGGGGTGAAGAACCCCGCCGCCCTCAACCATCTCCGGGCCATGCAGCCGCAGGACCGGGCCTTCATCTATCACACCGGTGACGAGAAGGCAGTGGTCGGGATCGCCAAGGTGCTCTCCCGGGCCTACCCGGATCCCAAGGCGAAGGACCCGAAGCTGATGGTGGTGGACCTCGAGCCGGTGAAAAAGCTGGCCCGGCCGGTCACGCTGGCTTCGGTGAAAGCCGATCGCTGGTTCCAGGACTTCGCGCTGGTGCGGGTCCCACGGCTGTCGGTCATGCCCGTGACCCAGGAGCAGTGGGAGCGCATTCTGGAGATGTAGTCTCGAGTGGCCGCGACTAGTTTTCCGGAATGCCCAGTTTTGAAGTCGAGGCCCCCTTTCAGCCGGCCGGAGATCAGCCCCGGGCCATCGCCCAGCTGACCGACGCGATCCGCGCCGGCGGGCGCTACCACACGCTGCTGGGCGTCACCGGGTCGGGCAAGACCATGACGCTGGCCCATGTGCTGGCCCGGATCGGCCGCCCGACCCTGGTGCTGTCCCATAACAAGACCCTCGCCGCTCAACTCTATGGCGAGCTCAAGCAGTTCCTGCCCCGGAACGCGGTCGAGTACTTCGTCTCGTATTACGACTACTACCAGCCCGAAGCCTACGTCCCCTCGACCGACGTCTACATCGAGAAGGACGCCTCCATCAACGAGGACATCGAGCGGCTGCGGCTGCGGGCCACCTCCAGTCTCATGGAACGGGACGACGTGGTCATCGTGGCCACGGTGAGCGCCATCTACGGCCTGGGCGATCCCGTGACCTACCGCCAGCTGATGCTCTCGGTGGCGGTGGGCGAGCAGCGCGGCCGGGACGCCATCCTGCGGGACCTGGTGGCCATCCAGTACGACCGGAACGACGCCTCCTTCGAGGTCGGCACCTTCCGAGTTCGGGGCGACACCATCGAGATCTTCCCGGCCTACGAGGAGCAGGCGGTCCGGATCGAGCTCTGGGGTGACGAGGTGGAGCGGATCAGCAAGATCCATCCGCTCACCGGTGAAGTGATCCAGCAACTGGAGCGCTGCGCCATTTATCCCGCCACCCACTTCGTGACCGAGCGGCCCACCATCGAGCGGGCGGTGAAGATCATTCGGGCCGAACTGGCCGAGCGGCTGATGGAGTTTCGCACCGCGGGCAAGCTGCTTGAGGCCCAGCGGCTCGAGAGCCGGACCAACTTCGACATCGATATGCTGCTCGAGATCGGAACCTGTCCCGGGATCGAGAACTACTCCCGCCACCTCACCGGACGGCGGGAGGGCGAACGGCCGGCCTGCCTGATCGACTACTTCCCGCCCGACTATCTGGTGGTGGTCGACGAGTCCCACGTGACGCTGCCCCAGATCGGTGGGATGTACAACGGCGACCGGGCCCGCAAGGAAACCCTGGTCGAATACGGCTTCCGGCTCCGCTCGGCGCTGGACAACCGCCCGCTCCGGTTCGACGAGTTCATGGGCCTGGCCCCCCGGATCATCAACGTCTCCGCCACCCCGGGCGAGCTGGAATTGAATCTCTCGCAAGGCGCCGTGGTGGAACAGATCAACCGCCCCACCGGCCTGCTGGATCCCGAGGTCGAGGTGCGGCCGGTCAAGGGCCAGGTGGACGATCTCCTGCGGGAGATCCGCGACCGGGTGGTGCAGCACGAGCGGGTACTCGTGACTACGCTCACCAAGCGCATGTCGGAGGATCTCACCGACTACCTGCAGCAGGCCGGAGTGCGGGTGCGGTATCTGCACTCCGACATCGACACCATCGAGCGGGTCGAGATCCTGCGGGGGCTTCGGCTGGGCGAGTTCGACGTCCTGGTGGGGATCAACCTGCTGCGCGAGGGCCTGGATCTGCCCGAGGTGTCCCTGGTGGCGATCCTGGACGCCGATCAGGAAGGTTTCCTGCGTTCCGATCGATCCCTGATTCAGACCGTGGGCCGGGCCGCCCGCCATCTCAACGGCCGGGCGGTGTTGTATGCCGACCGGATGACCGGCTCCATGCGGCGGGCTCTCGACGAGATGGACCGGCGGCGGGCGCTGCAGCGCGAATTCAACCGGACCCACGGCATCACGCCCGCGTCGATCGTCAAATCGCTGGAGCAGACCCGGCTCACCACCCGCGTTGCGGACGCGCGGATGGAGAAGCCGCTCCGCCGGGAGGCCGCTCGCACTCCCGATCTGCACGATCCGGCGCAGCGGGCGGCTTACATCCAGGCGCTGGAGCGGCAGATGCGCGAAGCCGCCGCCAACCTCGAGTTCGAGCTGGCCGCGCTGCTGCGCGATCAGATCAACGATCTGCGGGCTGTGAGCGCTCCCGACGTGCGCCGCGGCGGCTTGGGCCGATCGAAACTGCGGGCGTGACCTCCCCTCTCACCGAAGCCGGCTTGACTCAGCTGGGCCACCGGCTGGGTCGGTCGCTCCCTTCCGGCGCGGTGGTCTGGCTGGAGGGACCCCTCGGGGCGGGGAAGACCACACTGGTTCGCGCCATCCTCGAGTCCCGCGCCCCGGAACGAGCCGTCACCAGCCCCACCTTCAACCTGGTGCACCGGCACGAAGGTCGGCAGGGAGCGGCCTTTCACGTCGACTGCTATCGCCTGCGCCATCCGGCCGAAGCCGCCGAGCTGGATTGGAGCGAGATGCTAGGGGCCGATCTGCTGCTGATTGAATGGCCGGACCGGGGCGGCTGCTGGGTCCCGTCCCCGACCCTGCGCATCCAGCTGGACCATGCCTCCCAGCCCGATCAGCGGACGGTCAGTCTCGATCCGCCGCTCGGAAATGACCCATGAGTGTGAAGCTGGCGATCGATGCCGCGACCGACCGGCTGTCGGTTGCCGCCGGCCGGGCCGGGGCGGACCCGGTGGAACGGGTGCTGACCGGCCCGCGTCATCACGCCGGCGCATTGCTCGGCATGATCGAAGAGGTGCTGCACGCCCTGCGAGCAGGGAAAACGGACCTCGACCTCGTGGTGGTCGCCGATGGGCCCGGCA
>DASWKS010000624.1:0-4808 GCA_036396495.1 Gemmatimonadales bacterium | reverse complement strand
AGCGCCTGGCTGAGGACCTTCCCGGCCCCCGACAGCACTCCGGCCGCGAGACCGAGAACCCGGGCCGGACTGATCAGGTCGAGCGACAGCACCTGTTCCGGCTCGATCCCTCGCTGGATCAGGCTCGCTACCAGGGTTTGCCGCAGCGCTTCGACCTTTTCCTGGTATCCGGGCAGCACCTGCACCAGCTGGGTCCCGCTCACGGCCAGGAACCCCAGCAGCGCCAGCGCGATCCCCACCAGCAGCACCGAGGTGATGGCGGTCGCGAGGCCCTTCGACATGCCCCGCCTCCGGAGCAGCTCGAAGGCCGGCAGGACCGCCACCGTCAGGAGGCAGGCCAGTAACAGGCTGTCCAGCACGGACGCGGCCGCCCGGATGCCATACGCGATGACCACCAGGGCGGCGACGGTAAGGAGGGTGCGGTGGCGCTGATCCAGCCGCTCGAACGCACCTAGCGTAATCGTCATGGGCCTGCCTCGGCTGGAGAGGGCGACGATTCAATTATAGACTTCCTCCATGATGCGACTCATCTCCGGGCTGGTTCTGCTCCTCGTCGCATGCGGCGGGGGTATTGCGGTGAACACCGACTATGACCCGCTGGCCAGCCCGCGGATGGAGAGCTTCAAGGCGTGGAGCTGGCTGCAGCACCCCGGTGGACCTGACACCCGTCCCGACACGGTGGTGGCCACCGAGGTAGCGCCGGCCATCGAGCGAACCCTGACCGCGCTGGGTTACCGCAAGGACGACGCGAACCCCGAGTTCCGGGTCGGCTGGCATGCCCTCCGCGATCAGGCGGTGGACGTCACCACCGTGAACGCCTACTACGGCTACGCCTATGGCCGCTGGTTTCCCGGCGGAGGAGTGGCCTACTCCCGGGGCTTTCGCACCGAATACGAGCCGGGGACGCTCGTGCTGGACGTCGCGGACGCCCGCACCAACGAGCTGATCTGGCGCGGTATTGCGCGCCAGGTGTTTGGAAAGAACGATGCCACCGAGCAGTCCCGCCTGCTGAACGAGGCGATAACTCGGCTGTTTGCCCAGTTCCCACCCAGCCGGCCCAACAACTAGAGCTGCGAGTCGCGCTACCAAAGCAATCCACGGATTACACTGATTACACGGATTTGGGCACACAACCGACATAAAAAATGATGTAGTTGAATCCGCGTAATCCGGGTAATCCGTGTGATCCGTGTGATCCGTGGCTAGCCTTTGCGACCGAGGATCCGGAAAACCCGCTACTCGAGCTCCCTGCCTTTGGTTTCCGGCAGCCGCCAGATCAGTGCTCCCGCCGCCACATAGAACAGCGCCGTGAAGCCGAGGGCCGGACCCAGTCCCCGGGCGTCCGCGATCGCGCCGATGGAGTACGGCGCCAGTGCCGACACGGCTCGGCCCGCGTTGTAGCAGGTCCCCTGCGCCGTGCCGCGGATGGCGGTGGGGTAGAGCTCCGCCAGCATCGCGCCGAACACGCTGAAGTAGCCATGGCCGAAGAACCCCACCAGGGGACCGAGCAGCAGCAGCAAGGTGGCGTCCCGTGCGGCACCGCCATAGAGCGGCACGATCACTGCCGAGCATAGCACGAAGATCAGAAACACCGGCCGGCGCCCAAACCGGTCGGCCAGGAACCCGAACGACAGATACCCTGCCAGGGCGCCCAGCTGCATCGGCACGATCCAGCCCGACGAGCGCACGATCCCCATCCCCGCACCGCCGCTTTCAACCGGCGCCGCAAGGAACCGGGGAACCCAGGTGAAGAGACCCCAATAGGCGAACAGCAGGAAGGTCGCGATGACCGTCGCCGTCACGGTCCGGCCCAGCAGCGGCGGCGTGAACATGGCGCGGAGCGCATGGGACCAGCGCGTCCCGGCGGCGGTAGGCTGCCATTTCGCGGGCTCCGGCACATTGCGCCGGATCCAGAACGCCAGCACCGCCGGCAGCAGACCGAATAGAAAGAGCGGTCGCCAGCCGAATCGGGGAATCACCGCCGCCGCGAGGGTGGCGGCCAGGATGTAGCCGACGGCCCAACCCGACTGCATTACCCCGATCGCCTTGCCGCGGTGCCGCGCCGGCCAGGTCTCGGCCACCAGGACCGACCCCGCCGACCATTCGCCACCCATTCCGAAACCGAGCAACGTGCGCCAGAGGACCAATTGCCACACCGAAGTGGCCGTGGCGGTAAGCGCGGTGAACACGGAGTAGGACACAACCGCCCAGCGGAGCAGTCGGGCCCGACCGTACCGGTCGGCCAGGATGCCCACCCCGATCCCGCCGAACGCCGAGGACAGCAGCGTCACCGAGGCCAGCGCACCGGCCTGGGCGCCGGTGAGACCGAACTCCTGCTGGATCGAGCCGAGGGCAAAGGCGTAGAGCATCACGTCCATGCCGTCGAGCATCCAGCCGGCCGTGCCCGCGATGAGGGCGCGGTGTTCTACCGGTCCGACCTCACGCCACCAGCGCGTCAGTTCTTCCGCCCGATCGTTGCCAGCAGGTCGATCACCCGCTGCTCGATGTCATCTCGGACCGCCCGGAATTCCATTTCGGGCAGATCCTTCGGATCCGGCAGATCCCAGTCGAGCCGGGCGGGCGCCGGAATCCAGGGGCACTCATCCCCGCACCCCATGGTCACGACATAATCCCAGGGCCCGGCCCCCACCTGATCCAGACTCTTGGATTCGTGGGTCGTGAGGTCATAGCCCTTCTCCGCCATGGCCGCGATCGCTTTGGGATTGATGCGGCCCGAGGGCCGCGACCCCGCACTAGCGGGTTGCACCAGCCCCGCGCCATGCATCCGCGCAAACGCCTCAGCCATCTGGCTCCGGTTGGAATTCTCAATGCAGACAAATAGGACCTTGTTCACTGTTACCCGTTAACCGTTGACTGTTCACTGTTCACTGTTTTGGAGTCCGGTTTGCGAGGCGGCGAACAAACTTGAGCCCCGACCAGGTATCATCGACCGCGCAGACTTTGACATCGACCCAGCCCACGGCCAGACCGATCTCGCGCACCCGGTCCTCGGTCAGATCGGTGGCGACCTTGGACGCCTTCTTGGGCCATGAGATCCAGAGCATACCGGGCGGGGTGAGCCGATCCGCCTGCCGCGGGAAGGCGGCGCGAAGCACCCTGGCTTCCTTCACGAACAGCAGGATCAGATCGAGCGAGCGGGCGGTCGGGCCCATCAGATCGACATCGGACGGCAACTGTTGCAAGGCGAAGCCCGGTGGGGCTCCGGCCAGGTGCACTCGGTGACCCGGCTTGATACCGAGCTTGGTGACCAGCGGTTTGCCGCTGTAACCCGCGTCAGGGCTCACGGCCCCAATATATTGCTCCGGCTCTGACCCCACGATATGGCTGATCCTCTGGTGACCGACACTTCGCCCTTGGCGAATCGCAATACCGGCTTCTGGTCCGCGGTACGGGAAGCGATCGCCGGTTCCCGCCAGGACTACACGGAAGGGCCCATCGGCCGCGCGGTTCTCCTGCTCGCGATCCCGATGGTACTCGAGATGTTCATGGAATCGCTGTTCGCGGTGGTGGACATTTTTTGGGTCTCACGGCTGGGGGCGGACGCGGTGGCGGTGGTGGCGCTCACCGAGTCGATGCTGGCGCTGGTCTACACCGTGGCCATGGGGTTGAGCATCGGGGTCGCCGCGACGGTGGCGCGACGGATCGGAGAGCACGACCGCGAGCGTGCCGCGCTCACCGCGGTCCAGGGTATCGGCGTGGGGATCATCGCGGCGGCCGTCTTCGGTGTGGCGGGGGCGCTGCTGGCTCCGCAACTGCTCCAGCTGATGGGAGCGTCGCCCTCGGTCATCGAATCGGGCAGCAGGTTCACGCGGATCATGCTGGGCGGCAACGGGGCCATCCTGCTTCTGTTCCTGATCAACGCGGTGTTCCGGGGCGCCGGCGACGCCGCCATCGCCATGCGGGTCCTCTGGTTCGCCAACGCCATCAACATGCTGCTCGGTCCCTGCCTCATCTTCGGCCTGGGACCGTTTCCGGAGATGGGCGTCACCGGCGCGGCCGCGGCGACCACCTTCGGCCGCAGCATGGGGGTGATGTATCAGCTGTGGTCCCTGGCCCGAAAGAGCGAACGGGTGCGGCTGACGCTGCACCACCTCCGCCTGGTCCCGGCGATGATGATCCAGCTGGTGCGGCTCTCGGCCACGGGCATGCTGCAGGTGCTGATCGGCACCGCGAGCTGGATCGCCCTGGTCCGGCTGCTCTCGACCTTCGGCAGCAACGCACTGGCGGGCTACGCCATCTCCATTCGCGTGGTCCTCTTCACCCTGCTGCCGGCCTGGGGTCTGAGCAACGCCGCCGCCACCATGGTGGGACAAGGCCTCGGCGCGCGAAAGCCCGACCGGGCGGAACGGGCGGTCTGGATCGCCGGCGGATACAACCTGGTGTTTCTGGGGACGGTGGGGCTGCTGTACTTCCTGTTCGCGTCAACCATCATCTCCTGGTTCAGCACCGATCCGGAGATCCACCAGTACGCCACCCAGTCGCTGCGGGTGATCAGCCTCGGCTTCCCGATGTACGCCTACGGCATGGTGCTCACCCAATCCTTCAACGGCGCGGGCGACACCTGGACCCCGACCCTGATCAACCTGGCCTGCTTCTGGTGCTGGGAGATTCCTCTCGCGATCGGCCTCGCCACCCGAGGCGGGTTCGGACCCATGGGTGTGTTCGTCTCGATCGCCGTGGCGTTCTCGACTCTGGCCGTCGTCTCCGCCGTCGTCTTTCGACGAGGAAAATGGAAATCCAGAGAGGCCTGAACTTCCATTGTCGATTGACAATTGATGATTGACAAT
>DASWKS010000623.1:0-10790 GCA_036396495.1 Gemmatimonadales bacterium | reverse complement strand
CCCTCCGGCCGAACACCCGTCTCATCGCGATCAATTTCCCTAATAATCCTACCGGAAAAGTCATCGCGCCGGAGATCTTCCAGGCGCTGGTCCAGCTCGCCACCGAGCGCGACCTCTATCTGTTGTCGGATGAGGTGTATCGGGGTCTGGAGCGGAACCCGGCGAGTACGTTGCCTCCCGCCGCGATGCTCTACCAGCGGGGACTCTCGCTCGGCGTGATGTCCAAGTCGTTGGGCCTGCCGGGGCTCCGGATCGGATGGATCGCCAGCCGGGATACCGACGCCCTGTCCCGGATGGAACGGGTCAAGCACTATCTCTCGATCGCGTGTCCCGCTCCCAGCGAGCTGCTGGCGACGGTGGCGCTCCGCGCCAGCCGCCGGATTCTGGAACGAACTCGCGGCATCACGGCGCAGAACCTCGAGCTCCTCGCCGGCTTCTTTGACGAACTCCCCGATCTCTTCCAGTGGTACACGCCCGAGGGCGCCTGTGTCGCTTTCCCCCGTTATCTGGGCGAGGACGGGGTCGAGGAGTTCTGCCGTTCCGCGGTTGAGGAGGCCGGTGTGATTCTCCTGCCTGCGAGCCTGTTCCAGTCCCGGCTGCTGCCGGTGGCGCGCGATCGCTTCCGGATCGGGTTCGGACGGCGCGACTGCGCCCAGGCGGTGGAGGCGCTCCGAGAACATCTGGTGCGCTCGGGTCGGGCGGCCGGAAGCCCCTCCGGGGCCGGATGACCCGGAGATTCACGGTCCTGATAGGTCTGGCCGGGGCCGGTGCGTTCGCCTGCAGTCCCGCTCGCGATTTTCGGGGCGATGGATCCGCCGGTGCTCCGGATGCCGAATCCCAGGGGCTGCCAGTCTCCGCCAGGGAGATCCCCGTGCGCCTGCGCGAGGACCTGGTCGAGGCCTCGGGCGCGATCGTGAGCGCCACTCAGCCGGGCGTGGTGTTCCTGATGAACGATTCGGGTCACGACCCAATGCTGTTTGCCGTCGACACGGCCGGCAACGATCGGGGCGCCTGGCAGGTTGATTCCGCCAACAACATCGACTGGGAAGCCGCCTCTCCCGGACCCTGTCCCTCGGGGGATGGCCGGCTCGGCGCGAAGGCGCCGCCTGACCGTTGCCTCTACATCGGGGATGTAGGGGACAATGCCGCGCAGTATCCTTCGCGCGCGCTCTATCGGATGCCGGAGCCGACGGCGCGGGGATCGGGCTACACGGGGCGGGTCAGGGCCGAGCGTCTGAGGTTCACGTACCAGGACGGGCCGCACGACGTCGAGGCCATGTATGTCGCTCCGGACGGCACCGTCTACCTGATTACTAAGCGACGCTTGACCGATTCGGCCGGCAGGCCTCGACCGGCCCTGGTGTTCGCTGTGTCGCCGGCGGCGTGGGGCAAGCCGGACTCGGTGGCGCAGGCTCGACTGGTCGACAGCCTTCCCGTGATCCCCGGTTCGCGGCCGGGGCGGCTCATCACCGATGCGGCACTGTCACCCGATGGCCGGCAGGTGGCGGTGCGGACCTACGACCAGGTCTACCTGTTCGCCGCGGATACGGCCGGGCGCATGCAAACCTGGGTCCGGCCCGTAGTCTGCAATATCGAGCCATTACGGGAACGACAGGGGGAGGGAATCGCCTGGCTCAGCTCCTCCCAACTGCTGCTGGTGAGCGAAGGGGGGGAGGAGCCATTACGGATCATCGGCTGTAGGCACTAAGGAACCAGTTCCAGGTTCCGGGTTCCTGGTGCCGGGTGCGGTGCTGAGTGCGGTGCTACGTGCCGAGTGCTGAGTGCGATGCGAGGCCGCGCACCTGAGACGGAGCCAGCCGATCGGAAGCACTCAGCACCTTGCACTCGGCACCGCACGCAGCACCGCACGAGGCACCTGGAACCCGGAACCTGGAACTGGCCATTTCAGCCCCCCACCTTCCGGTGCACCCGTAAGACCCGCCGCTAGCGCGGGAGGTAGCGTTTCTTGATCTTGGCGATGACGGTGTAGTTGGGGTCCACGATGTTGGCCACGGTGCTTTCCGCCGCCTGGCCCAGCAGGGTGTAGGCGTCCCACTTGTCGAAGCCATACTCCTCCACCAGCCACTCGATCAGCTCGACGTGGGCCAGACGGAAGGCGTCGATCAGCGGCCGGGTGCTGCCAGCCACCATGATGTGATCGCGATCCTCCAGTCGGGGCCAGTCGATGGTCTTGCCCTTGATCAGGTCAATCTTGAGCACGACATCCATGCTGGTCTCGAGCCCGGTGCCGTTGACCTCGCCCTCGCCCTGCCGGGCGTGGCCGTCGCCGAAGTAGAAGTAGGCCCCGTCATGGAAGATGGGCAGGTACACCGTAGTTCCTTCGCGCACTTCGGGCGCGTCCATGTTGCCGCCGAAATCGCCGGGCCAGATGCCGGCGAAGGCCTCGGCGCCGCGGGGCGCCACCGCCACCCGTCCCAGCATGGGCTGCAGGTCCAGCTCCATCTTGCCGATCCGGCTGTTCGGCATGGGCGTGGTGCCGACCATCCGGACCGTGTCCAGCTCCCACAGGTAACGCTTGGGAGGGATCGCCTCGTTGAGAAACCGCACCCGGCTCTCGGTCGACAGGCCGCCGAAATCGCGATAGAGCTGGGACGCCGCATAGCGATGGTTGGGCCGAACCCGGATCACCTCGACCTTGAGCATATCGCGGGTGGTAGCGCCCTCGATCAGGAACGGGCCCACTTCACCCGGGAACGCGCCGCCCTGCAGGGTATAGTAGGCCCCGAAGTTGGTCTTGCTGATCAGCACCGTCCCGGGCTTGATCCGGAGCACCGGATCACGCACGGCGAACGTCGGTTGCTGGATCGTGGGGGTGAAACGGACGGTATCCTGCATGACGGCGACGCCGAGGAGGCCCAATGCGAGAGCGGTCAGCATGCATGAGTCCTTGTTCGAGAATTCCGACTGGAAGGGTACTGCGACCCCCGCTTTTCGGCGACAGGCCCGACAGTCGGAGTGTCGGGGGACGCTGGGGCGCTTTCCTTACGGTTTCCTGACATCATCCGGACCGCACGCCCACCCGGACGGCAGCCGTCCAACGTACTCTGTGCGTAGACCGTGGTAACTCACCAGCGGTGCCGAGGCCCCACCATGCGACTCGTTCTGGTCGGCGTCAGCCTTGTGACACTCTCCAGCGGGCTCTGGGCCCAGGCACCGGGTCGCTGGCCCCCGGACTCCCTGGTGAATACCCAGGTCATTCCCCGCACGACGCCGGTAACGCAGGTAGTCGGGATGATGCGGAACATTGCCGGCGGCCTGGGCGTGCGGTGCCAGTTCTGCCACGTCGGGCGGGAAGGGATGCCGCTCGAGCAGTTCGATTTCGCCAGTGACGAGAAGCGCACCAAACTCGTTGCCCGCCAGATGATGCGTCTGGTCCAGGAAGTCAATCGCCGGATCGACACGCTCCCGGGCCGCACCAGCCCGGGGCTCGAAGTGACCTGCAGCACCTGCCACCGCGGGACCAGCCGACCCGTGCCGCTCTTCACGCTGATGGTGGACGCGGCACTCGCCGGCGGCGGCGATTCCGCCATCCGCGGCTACCGCGCCCTGCGGGAGCGGTATTACGGCCGCGATGCCTATGATTTCGGAGAGACGTCGCTCAACATCGCGGCCTTCCGCCTGGGGCGGGCCAGCCGGTTCGACGCCGCCTTCGCGCTGCTACGCCTCAATGAGGAACTGTTCCCGGGCTCCTCCCCCATGTACGTCTTCCGGGGGAATATCCACCTCATGCAAGGGGACACGGCCGGCGCAGCCGGCGCATTCCGCGAGGCGGTCCGTCGCGATTCATCGAATGCCGAGGCGCGAGGACGCCTGCGAGACATCGGGCGGCAGCCGTAGCTTCCGATCAGCACCGTGCCGGGCTTCGTGTCGCTACCCCCCTTTGCCACGTCCGGCGCGCCAGCAAACCGCTTGCGAATAGCAGGAGCGGGGCTGAGGTGGTTCCCGGCAACCACTTTCCGAAGTACAACGACCCACCCAGGTGACCCAATCCGTTCGCGAACATGACGCCGCTCAGCGCCCAGGAGGCCAAGCGAGTACCCGCGGCACCTCGTCGCACCGCCGGACCGAGGAACGCCAGGGCAACCACGGCCCCGATGAGACCGGTGAGCCAGGTGCCAAAGGCAAAGGTCGGCATCGGAAACCAGGCGATCCGCGCCCGGATCTCCATCACGAGTGGATTGTAGAATCCCAGGAAGTCGGTGAGTGCTTCGTCCAGGACGTGCAGCCCGAGCGCGCCGACCAGTAACGCCCAGGCACGCATGTGTCTAACGCCCGCTTCCTCACGGCACACCGGGTTCGGCCTCGACCCCACCCCAAGCATCGGCGCCTCCCTGCGGGTGCGCCCGCGGGTTACTGGAGCGCCTGGTAGACCAGACGTCGGAAATCGGCCTCCAGGGGGTGCTCGGCGAAGGGGAAGGACTGGGTGAACACCATGGCGATCAGGCCGCGGTTGGGGTCGATCCAGAAGAAGGTATTGGCATAGCCGCCCCAGCCGGCCCGGCCGAGATCATTGATCCCGAACTCTCCGGGGTCGACCACGACGCTGAATCCCAGGCCGAACCCGTTGCCGGGGAAGGTGAAGGGGCCGACCCTGATGGGAATCAACTCCGATGGCAGCTGGTTCTTGAGCATCTCGGCCGCGGTCTCGCGCCGGAGCAGTCGGACCCCGTCCAGCTCGCCGCCGTTCAGGATCATCTGGGCGAAGCGGAGGTAGTCCGGCACGGTCGACACCAGGCCTCCACCCCCGGAAAAGAGCGGCGGCCGTCGAGTATAGCTGCCGGTGTCGGGGGAATCGAGCAATACCGACCGGCCGGCGGTGCGGGTGTAATACCCGGTGAACCGATTCCGTTTCTCCGGGGGCACCTCGAAAAAGCTGTCCCCCATCTTGAGCGGCGCGAGGATCCGCTGGGCAAAGAAGCGGTCGAGCGACATGCCCGACACCAGCTCGATGATGCGGCCTGCGACGTCGGTGCTGAATCCGTAGTTCCAGATCTCGCCCGGATGGCCGATCAGCGGCAGCCGGGCCAGCTGGTCCATCAAACCCGCGATGTCCCATCGGGGCTCCATGAGCCCGGCCTGTCGGTAGGCCGAATCGACCGGGGTCTCGCCGAAGGCGCCGTAGGTGAGCCCCGAGGTGTGTCGCAGCAGATCGCGAATGGTCATCGGACGCCGGGGTGCCACGGGGCCATCGCGGGACCACACCTTGATGTCGGCGAAGGCGGGCAGGTACTTCGCGACCGGGTCCTCCAGCGTCACCTTCCCCTCATCAACCAGCAGCATCATCGCCGCGCTGGTGATCGGCTTGGTCATCGAGTAGATCCGGAAGAGATCGTCCCGCTCCATCGGGTCGTTGGCTTCGATGCTGCGGAGGCCGAACGCCTTCCAGTGAGCCAGCCGGCCGTTCCGGGCGACGGCCACCACGATCCCGGGCAGCTTGCCGCTCTCGACGTAGGCGCTCATGGCGGAGTCGATACGGGCGAGCCCGCTTGGGGTCAGCTTGACGGATTGGGGCCCCGCGGTTGGCAGCCCCTGGGCCCACGCTCCGGAAACGAAGCCGGGCAAGCCACCGAGGGCGAGCAGCAGGGCGAGGGTCGGGCGGGTCATAAACTGCCTTCTGGTTGGGAAGGAAAGTCGACTAGCGCAGCTCGACCCGGCCTTTGGGCGTATCGAGCGTCGCGATCAGGGCGGGGCGAGGACCCGGCGTGACCGGCAGCGCCAGCCCCAGCGAGTCCAGCAGTTGCCTGATGGGGTCCGGCGCCGGATGCTCCGCGCGAAGACTCACCAGTCTGACGCCCGCGGCCGAGCTGGCGGCCGGATGGGGTGAGGAGCCCCAGTCGATGAAGAACGGGATGAGGCCGTCGCCGGCCGCGGCTGATGTAGCCGTGGTGGACCAGGTCAGCAGGACCCCATCGGGTCGCCTGCGGCTGCCGGAGCCGATCGGACCCATCGTCACCCCCCGGCGGGTAGCCGTAGCGACGAGCTGGTCCAGGTTGGTTCCCTTGGCCGCCCAGCTCGCGAGGTGAGCCGGCCCCTGGCCATCGGGGCCGAACCAGGGAGGCAGAGCGATGCCGGGTTGCGAGGGGTCGGGCGCCAGGATTTCAAGGTAGGTGTCGGAGCCCAACGCGATCAGGGCATTGTGGGTTCCCCGTCCCGGATGCCGGCCCCCCGGTGTGGCCCGTACCCCCAGTCGGCGTTCCAAATCCGCCACCGCGGAGTCCAGATTCCTCGTCACGTAGATCAAGTGGTCGACCGGCAGCGCCGACCGGGCGGGATCCTGGGAAGGAAGCCCTGAGGCCTGGAGCATGAGCAGGAAGGACAGCATCAGAACTCGCGCTTCTTCATCTCCTTGAAGAGCCGCTTGGTCTCGGCGTCCTGCTCGCCCGAGCGCAGCCGCAGCGTGGCATCGAACTGTTCGGCCTCGTCACTCCGGCGGGGCTTGATTTTGGCGGCGTTCTTTCGGGCGAGGGCCGCGATCTTCTTGTCTTCGGACTTTGACATGCCTGCTCCTCTGGAATCCTGGATCTGGGAGGCGGACGGCGCCTCCGGGAATGATAACCCAGCAGGGGTTTTCGAGGTTCCTCAGGCGGTCCGTGCGGCCCTCAACGCTCCGGAATGCCTTCGGTGTCGTTGGGTCGGTTGTCCCGAACGACGTTGCGGCGAAATACCGCCTGGAGTGCCGCGCCGATGATGCCTCCCCCTTTGCCGGCCTGAGCCGGCGGGCGGCGCAGCTGGCCCTTGCCATCGTGCCCCTGGGCCACGTTCCCGGTGATCACGTTGTCCTCGATGAGGCTCGGCAGGCGGCGGGAGAAATGGCCCCGGATCCAGAGACCGGCCCCGCCGAAGTCCTGACCTCCGGTGTTGTCCGCGATGACGTTGCCGCGGAGAATGGCCGCGGCATGGAAAACCACCACGCCGCCGCCGTAACGGCCGGAATTCCGGCGGATCACGTTGCGCTCCAGCAGGGGGTCACCGAAACCGATCCGCACCCCTCCACCTCCGGCGCTCAGGACCCCAGGGCGGGTCTCGTCGGCACGGTTGTCGGTGATGACGTTGTGACGGACCGTGGGTCCCGCCAGATCGATCAGGATTCCGCCGCCCTCCCGGAACATGATCTTGTCCTTGTTGTCGTACCACACGGTGCCGGTCCCACCGGTGATGGTGAATCCCTCGATCACCGTAGTGGAATCCTCGAACTGGTAGATGCTGAGCACCGTGCCCGAGTCCGGGTGGCTGGGGCGGCTCCCATCCAGCACGGTGCGGCCGATCAGCGCACTGTCGCGGGTGAGGAGGAATTCACTGCCGAGCACGATGTTGTAGCCGCGGAGCCGGAGGTTCTCGTAGTAGCGTCCCGGCGCCACCAGGACGGTATCCCGCTCCCGAGCCGAATCGATCGCGGCCTGGACCGTGGGGAGATCCTTCGGCACCCGCCACAGGCGTGGCTTTCGGGTCGATCCCACGTCAGCCTGCGCCGCCGCCTGACTCCAGGCGGCGGCGAGCAGAAAGGCGGTCGGCAAGAGTGAGCGGATGCCTGGCGAGCCCATATGGAACGCCTCCGTTGTGGGGAATCGGTGAGTACCGACTCCTTACGTCAGGGCTGGGGCGAAGGAGTCAGGCGGCCGTCACTGTTTGGCGAGAACCATCGTCTGAGGAATCTCCTGGCCGCCGGCATTGATGAGCCGTGCCTGGGTCATGGTCTTCCCGTCGGCCGACAGGGAGATACGGTCGGTGACAGTCACCTCGCCTTGCGGCGTGGTCAGGGTGCTGATGATGACCAGGGTGCTCCCGTCCCACTTGAGGGTACTGGTGGCTTCGTTGTTCCCGATCGTGTTCTTGTAGGGTGTGCCGTCCACCCCATAGACCAGGGTCGAGGTGACCTCGCCCGCCTGGGACACGACCGTCCGTTTGATGGTGAGCTTGGGTTCCTTGTGGTCGATGACGTCGGTCCGGCTGGTGAAGGCCGGCATCGGCCCGAAATCGCTCTTGTCGACCTGCAGGGTCCAGGTCCCGCTCAGATCGGGAGCGGTCTGCGCCGGGAGCAGGGCAGGGATGGCGAGGGCCAGCGCGAGGGTCGCGGTGCGTCGAATCAATGAGTGCATGAGGTGAACATCCTCCGAGGTGTGCGGGGAAACGTCTTCATCCAAGCAGCATCGGCCGGCATCCGCGTATTCCGCGGACAGGGTTGTGCTTGCCGGGCAAGGAAACATATCCGCAGATTACGCCGATGGCGCAGATAGCGGCTGGGCTGCACCACGCACCGGATCGTGCCCGAAGGTGGCCCGGCCCTTACAATTGCCCGGGTCCGAGCACCCGGTCGACCTCTGCCTTTACCGCGTCGAATTCCCGCCTGAGCACCCGGTACCGGGCAATCGCGTCCCGCCCGATCTTCTGATCGACGGCGGTGGTCATCCCGTTGAGATAAGTGATGTGGGCCTGGAGACCGGGCTTCCCGTACCGGACCGGCTCGGTGAGGAGCTTGGCGGCAACAGCCTGCACGCCGGCCAGCGTATCGGCTGCCGCACCACTCGCGCCCCGCAGCCGGCGCTCGGCCTGACGGACCCGAGACACGACCTGATTCACCGCCGTCACCAGCTCGCGCATCCGGAGATTGTGCTCGAACTGTTCGGTGAGATCGGCGACGGTGACGCCCTCGTCCGTCAGCCGCGGATCGATCCGTACCGTGAACGGTTGAGTCTGCGTGATCCCGCCGACCGTGAGCCGGGCCTGGTATCGGCCCGGCGGCGCGGTCGCACCGGAGGCGTGCCGCAAGTCCCACACGAAGCGATTGAGCCCGGCGTCGGTGGTCACCCGGCTCACCACACCGGCGGGGCGCCGGCCTCCCGGAGTATCGGGATCGTCGGGATCACCGGCCGGGTCCCGCCCCGCCGCCCGGGGCGGAGTGTCGCTGCTGTAGCTGTTCACCGGTTGCCCCAGGGCGTTCTGGATCTCGATCCTCACCACCCCCTCGGCGGCTGAGGGGAGATAGTAGGTCAGTGTGGGGCTCAGGAACTCCGCCCCCGACCGGGTGCGATAGCCATCGCGGGGGCGAAAGAACTGCACCGCGCCGGCGCTCACCTGGGGGGTGAGCTGATGCAGCGGCGTGAGGTCATCCAGAATCCAGAGGGCACGCCCCTGGGTGGCGACGATGAGGTCCTGCCGATGAATCCGGATATCGTTGATCGGGACGTTGGGCAGATTGAGATCGAACCGCTGCCAATGGGCTCCGTTGTCGAACGAGATGAACATCCCGAACTCGGTGCCGGCATAGAGCAACCCCTCGCGGTCGGGGTCCTCCCGCACCACCCGCGTGGGCCAGTCGGCCGGAATGCCGTTCTTTCCGTCGGTCAGCCGGGTCCAGCTGGTCCCGTAGTCATCGGTGCGATAGAGATACGGCTGGTAGTCGCCCAGCAGGTAGCGGTAGACCGCGAAATAGGCCGAGCCGGGGCGATGGGGGGACGGTTCGATCCAGACGACCCGGCCTCCCGGAGGCAGGTCCCTGGGCGTGACGTTCTTCCAGCTCTTGCCGTTGTCGCGGGTAACGTGGAACGGCCCGTCATTGGCGCCGGTCCAGATGACCCCCCGCTCGTGGGGCGACTCGGCGATCGCGTAGAGCGTGCTGTAGAACTCCTCACCGGTCACGTCGCGGGTAATCGGCTCGCCGCTCACGCCCTGGCAGCAGGCCGGATGCGCCGTGAGGTCGGGCGAGATGGTCTCCCAGGTCACGCCTTTGTCCCGGGTCCGGTGAACGTGCTGCGAGCCGTAGTACAGCACCGAGGGGTCGTGCGGCGACGTGGCCATCGGTGAGACCCGCTGGAACCGCAGGATCAGGTCGCTGGCCGGGTTGCCGTAGAGGGACTGGGCGCCGATCCAATAGCGCTTCGACTGTCCCATCGCGAGGTTCATCACCTCGAACTGCCCCTTGCACGACCCGTAGACGATGTTCCGCTCTCTGGGGTGGGGCATGATCGGGCCGGTCTCACATCCGGGACCGGTCCGCCAGTCAGTCCGGTTGGCCGGGTTGGCCACGCTGCTCAGGATCAGCGTCGTGTTGTCCTGTTGGGCGGCGTAGAGCTGGTAGGGAAACGCGTGGTCGAACCAGACGCCGTAAAGCTCCGACGTGGGCTGGTTCATCTGGGACGACCAGGTCCGGCCCCCGTCGAACGACACGTTGGCCCCGCCGTCGTTCGCCTGGATCATGGTGTTCCCGTCGCGCGGGCTGATCCAGATGTCGTGGTTGTCGCCGTGCGGCGTCCGGAGCGGCGTCATGGTCCGGCCGCCGTCGGTGGACTTGAAGAATCCCTCCGCCCCGGCATACACCACGTCGGCATTGGTCGGATCGGCGCCCAGCGTGGTGTAATAGAAGGGCCGCTGGATCAGCGAGCCCTGCGAGTTGACCTGGGTCCAGCTCAGGCCCGCGTCGTCGGAGCGGTACAGCCCGCCGCCCGGCTTGGCCTCGATCAGGGCGTACACCCGGCTGGGGTTCGCCGCGGTGACCGCGAGATTGCCCTTGCCGATCAGGTCGGTGGGAAGGCCGGTACGAATGGAGGACCAGGTCTCGCCGCCGTCGCTGCTCCGGTAGAAGCCGCCTTCGTGCGAGCCGCTGATGATGCTCCAGGGCTTTCGCTCGATGCGCGACATCCAGGCGTATACCACGCTGGGATTGCCCGGCTGCAGCTCCAAGTCCATCGCCCCGGTGCTGTCCGACACGAAGAGCGTCGTTTTCCAGTTCTTTCCGCCGTCGGTGGTCTTGAACACCCCTCGCTCGGCGTTCG
>DASWKS010000622.1:0-8756 GCA_036396495.1 Gemmatimonadales bacterium | reverse complement strand
AGGAGCTCGGCCCCGGTGAGGCCGCCGGGATTCTGGGAATGGCGGTGGACCCGGCCGATCTGGGCTCGGGCCTGGTGACGTTGCAAGACGGTCTGGGCGAGTTGACCGGCGCCCTCGCGACCCGGCTGGCCGAAATGGCGGAGGTGAAGACCGCTAGCAGGGTCGAGCGGCTCGCTCGCGACGGCCACGGCTGGGCGCTGCGGTGTCACGGCGGGAGTGACACGGTGGCCGATGCGGTGATTCTGGCGCTGCCGGCTGCCTCCGCCGCTGACCTGCTGGCGCCGGTGGTCGGCTCCCTGCCCGCCTTCCGCGAATTGTCCTACGCCTCCAGCCTCACGGTGTCGGTTGCGGTGCGGAGCGAATCGATCACCCTGCCGGCCGATGCCACCGGCTTTGTCTCGGCCGATCCGGGAATGTTCCGAGCCCTGACCTTCTGCTCCGTTAAATTTTCCCACCGCGCCCCGGAGGGGTGGTCGCTGCTCCGGGCCTTCTTCCGTCCCGGCGATGGCGCCTGGCACCAGCCCGATGAGGCATGGGTTGCCGCCGCGCTCCAGCTGCTGCGGCGCATCCTCGGCCTGCGGGAAGCAGAGCCGCGGGTCTGGGTGAGTCGCTGGGACAAGGCCTTCGTGCGCTATCCGCCCGGTTTCGGCGACCAGATCGATGAGCTGCGGGAGCGACTAGGCGGCATGGGCCAGTTGATAGAGCTGGCAGGCGCGGAGGTGGACGCGTGCGGCGTGGATGGTGCGGTGCGGTCGGGACAAGCGGCGGCCGCGGCCGTTATCAAGGCTGCTGGTTCCCGGCTTACGGCACCTCCCCTCACCGGATAACCTTCAGCCCACCCCATGCGCGAAGCCAAATTCCGCCAGGCCGCTTTCGTTTATCTCCACGTCGCCATTCTGTACGAGGCGGCGGCCTACGTCATGTTCCGCCAGGGTATGCTGCCCACGCGCTTTGGACCGCCCGGGATCTGGTTGGTGGTGGCCGCCGGCGTGGCCGGCACGGTGGTATACGGCCTGCTGCGCTGGCAAAACGTGTGGTTCGCCCGGACCATCTGGCTGCTGCATGGTTTGAGGCTGCCGGCCTTGATCAAGGGAGCCTTCTTCGCCGGCGGTCAGGCCCCTGCGCCACCCGGCTTCTACATTACGGCGATCGTTGTGGTGCTGATCAATATGTGGATGCTCGCCCGAGCGGGATGGGATCTGTGAAGTTCCGAACCTACCACGAGGTGGCCGGTACGGACGTCTCGGACCTCGCTGGCCAGGTAGGCCGCCAGCGGCAACACGTGGCCAAACGGCTGGAATCGATCGGCCGAGTGGTGGCCGTCATGAGCGGTAAGGGCGGTGTGGGCAAGAGCTATGTCACCGCCGGCTTGGCGCTGGCAGCTTCGGCCCGGGGTCGGAGTGTGGGCGTGCTCGACGCCGACCTGGCCGGACCCACCGTTGCGCGAATGCTCCAGGCGGCCGGGCCGCTTACGCTGGACCAGGCCGGAGTCCACCCCGCGATCGGAACCAACGGGGTCCGGGTTTTCTCGACCGATATGTTGCTCGGGGATGGGGCACCGCTCCGCTGGAAGGGCGAACACAACGAACCCTTCGTGTGGCGCGGCGCGCTCGATGCCGGCGCGCTGAGGGAGTTTCTGTCCGACGTGGTGTGGGGCCCGCTCGATCTGCTGCTGGTGGATCTCCCGCCCGGCACCGACCGGCTGCAGGATCTGGCGGAGCTGGTGCCCAACCTGGCGGGCGTCATCGCGGTGACCTTGCCGAGCCAGGAATCGGAGCGGGCGGTGGCCAGGGCTATGCAGGCTGCAGTCGACGCCGGCCTCCGGCTTCTTGGCGTGGTGGAGAACATGTCAGGGTATCTCTGTCCCGGCTGCGCCACCACATCTCCTCTATTTAGAGGAGACGCTGGCCAGACACTGGCGCTAAGTTTCGGCGTTCCGCTCCTGGAACAGGTCCCCTTCACGCCTTCCATCAGGCCGTCCGGCCGTCCGGCCGTCCTGACCGCGGTCCTGCCATGAAATTCCTCTGCATAGAGTGCGATCAGCAGATGCAGTTCGAGGATCGCAGCCTGCCGGGGGACGGGACCTTCGGCGCCGCGTTCAAGTGCCCCGGGTGCGGCCGCTCCATCGCGATGCTGGCCAATCCCATGGAAACCCAGCTGGTGGAGTCCCTGGGCGTGAAAATCGGTGGCCGCACCTTGGACCAGCAGCCGCTCGAGCTGGTCCGAAGCAGCCTGGCCGGCCGGGATGACGCCTTTTCGGAACGGCCGGACGGCCGGACGGCCGGTCGGCCGGTCGATTGGTCCCCAGAGGCAACCGAGCGGCTTGCCCGGGTTCCCGGGTTCGTGCGGGGCATGGTGAAACGGATCTACGTCGATTACGCCCGCGAGCATGAAATCGCCTGCATCACCCCCGACATGATGGACCGGGCCCGCTCCGAGCTGGGACTGGAGGGGATGTAGTGGCGGATTTCGAGGAGCGGCAGGTCGAAGGGCTCCGCATCCGCATCGATCGGGGGCTCTGCGTCGGTTTTGGCGATTGCATCGAGGGCGCGCCGCAGGCCTTTGAGCTCGACGGCGATGGCCTGGCGGTGTTCACCGCGCCCCATGCAGTCGCCCGCGACCGGCTGCTGAGTGCGTGCGACGCATGCCCGGTGGACGCGATCACGGTGTGGGACGAGAAGGGCCAGCAAGTAGTCCCTTGACAGGCCCTACCACCAACCGCATATCATTGCGGCCGGGGCAGTTTTCCAACATCATGCAACTGCAGTCCTTCACGAGGGCCGCCGACCTTGGCCGGAGGGGGGACATAGTGTACAGGGAGATCTTTGTCCCTGTCGACAACTCGCAGCACTCCGACTGGGCCGTCGATCGTGCGATTGAGCTCTGTCGCCGGACCGGAGGGCGCGTCACCGGTAATCACGTGTACGCGGCCCGCCTGCACGACGTGCGGTTCCGCCAACTCGAGACCGGACTTCCCGCCCAGTTCCAGACCCCCGACGAGATCAAGAGACAGCGCAAGATCCACGATAAGCTGATCGAAAAAGGCCTTCAGCTCATCGCGGACAGCTTTCTCGATCAGTTGGGGCAGCGCTGCGACGGGGCCGGCGTGCCGCTGGTGCGCCAGCTGCTCGAGGGGATCAACTACGAAGAGATCGTCAAGGAGGTCAACCGGGGCGAAGGTCGCCTCCCGGGGCTGATCGGCTTCGATCCCAACCGGGCCGCGGGGTATGACGGCGGCGACCGGACCCGGGGCGACGTGCGGCTGGGAGAAGACGGCCGTATCGTGGCGGAGGACGAAGACGCCGCCGCCAAGCTGGTGGGCAGCTCCGGCCGGGCCTACGACCTGGTGGCGATCGGGGCCCACGGTCTGGGCCGCCAGGAGAAGAGCCAGCTGGGCGGGGTGGTGGCCCGTTCGCTCCGGGATATCGAGAAGGACATGCTGATCACCCGGGACGACCAGCCGCTGGAAGGCGGACGGTTCCTGGTGGGTGTCGACGGATCGTCCTACAGCTATCGCTCGATGCGGATGGCGCTGGAGCTGGCCCAGGAGTTCGGCGCCTCGCTCTACGTCTGCAGCGCCTTCGATGTCGAATACCACCACATCGTCTTCCATAACATCAAGGACGTGCTGTCGGTCCAGGCCTCGAAGGTGTTCAAGTTCGAGGAGCAGGAAGAGCTCCACAACAACATCATCGACAAGGGGCTGCTCAAGCTGTGCCAGGCCAACCTCAAGCGGGCCGAGGTGATGGCGCAGGAGTTCCCCGACGTTCCCATCAAGACCCAGATCCTGATCGGGAAGCCGTTCCAGGTGATCCTGCAGTGGGCCGAGGAGATCAAGCCCACACTGCTGGTCGCGGCCCGCCACGGCGGCCACCGGATCGAAGGCACCGACCTGGGATCGCAGGCGGAGAACCTGATCCGTCTGGCTCCCTGCAGCGTGCTGCTCACCGGCACGGTCGGGATCCGGCCCGAGGACATCCCCTGGATCGAGGAAGACGGCGTCGCGTCGATCCCGTGGGCGCCCGAAGCCGAAGTTCGCATCCTCCGGGTGCCACCCTTTGCCCAGGGCATCGCGCGCAAGGCGGTCGAAGAGTTCGTGCTGGAACAGGGTGGTGACATCGTCACCAGCCCCCGGCTCGACGCCGCGATTCAGAAGCTGCTCCCCACCCACATGCAGCTGATCATGGGCATCGGCAGCGCCGAGGAATTGGCGCTGGCCGAGGTCAAAGCCGAAGAACAGCTCAAGAAGACCAGGGTAGTGGGCCACGACGACGATCCGCTGCCGGCTGAGCCGGTAGTGGAGACCCGCTGCCCGATCACCGGCCGGGTCGGCACCCGGCCCCGCACCGCGACCGATCCCATCGAGTGGACCAGCGAGGCGTTCTCCCGGCTCCAGCTGGTACCCTTGATCGCGCGGCCGCTGGCCCGGAACACGGTGGAGCGCTTCGCCCGCAATCACGAGATGTGGCGGGTCACCACCCGGGTGATGGACGAGAACAAGCAGGCCATGATCCAGGCCTATGAGTTCGACGTGAACACCATGATGGTGATGTTCAACGAGCTCCGCGCCAAACAGATCCGGGCCGAGGCCGAGAACGGCGATGCGCTGTCGCCCGAGATGCGGCGTTTCATCGAAGAGGCCAAGGCCGCTGGGGTCACCCGCTGCCCCATCCGCGATATCGAAGCGACGATGGACAAGTGCCCGGTCGATTTCAAGACCGTGAAGCCCGAAGACGCGAGGGAAGCCGTGGTCCGTCTCCTCGAGCAGGAAGGAAAGACCTGATATTGCGGTGAACGGGCTGGCCCAGGTGGGAGATCTTCCGGCCTCTGACCCGGCCGGGAGCGGCAGCATGCCGCACGTCATCGCCTGGAACCTGACCCGTCGCTGCAACCTGGAATGCGCCCACTGCTATATCGCCGCCGGTCCCCGGGAGACCGCCGACGGCGAGCTCGACACCGACGAATGCCTCCGCATCGTGGGCGAGATCCTGGAGGTCAATCCCTCACCCATCCTGATCCTCTCCGGCGGCGAGCCGCTGCTGCGGGAGGATCTGACCCAGATCGCCTCCAGTGCGGCGGCGCGCGGCGCCACCGTGGTGGTCGGCACCAACGGGACCCTGCTCAGCGACCAGAAAATCGGCGCCCTCAAGGACGCCGGGGTGAGCGGCGTGGCGGTGAGCGTGGATTCGCTGGAGCCGGTCTATCACGACCGTTTCCGCCACGGCGCGGGCTCGCTCGCGGCCACCACCAAGGCGCTGGAGCGGCTGCGGGCGGGGCGACTCGATTTCGTCATTCAGACCACGGTCACCAAGGGCAACCGCACCGAGCTGGAGCGGCTGGTCACCTGGGCCGCCGAGCAGGGCGCGGTGGCGTTCAACTGTTATTTCCTGGTACCCACCGGCCGGGGCGCGCGGCTGTCCGACCTGGACGCCCAGGGTTACGAGGCCGTGCTGGAGGATCTGGTACGCTATCACAGCGCCTATCTGGGCCGGATGATGGTGCGGGCCAAGTGCGCCCCGCATTTCATGCGGTTGCTGCACCAGGCCACGCCCGACTCGCCGGTGCTCAACTACCAGACCCGCTGTCCTTGCGGCACCCAGTACTGCCGCATCACTCCCGACGGTAAGCTGACTCCCTGCCCCTACCTCCCCGAGGAAGCAGGCGATCTCCGGCGGCAGTCCTTCGGCGACATCTGGCGCAACGCGGCCCTGTTTCGATCGCTCCGGTCCGGCCCGCTGGGCGGCAAGTGCGGCCAGTGCGAGTACCGCCAGATCTGCGGCGGCTGCCGGGCCCGGGCCTTCGCGGTCGAGGGCGACTATCTCGCGGAAGATCCGTCCTGTGCCTACCAGCCGGTGGCCGGCGCGGAGCCGATCCGCCCCGCGCGCCCGGTCACCTATGGCGACCCGGCGCGGCCCGGGCTCCGCTGGACCGCCGACGCGCGGGCCCGGATGCAGCGGGTGCCCTCTTTCGTCCGGGGCGTGGTGGTGAAGCGGCTGGAGGATTATGCCCGGTCCCAGGGCCGGGACGAAGTGAGCGCCGAGCTGCTGCGCGAGGTCCGCGAACGCATGCCGGTCGATTTCTCCAAACGCCGGCCGTTCTTCCTCGACGATGCCTGACCTCTTCCTGCTGCAGGCGGCGGCCGATACCGCCGGCGCCTACGGGCGGTTCCCCGGCATCGGCTCGCGCGGCGCGGTGTGGATCGCGGCCGAGGTCCACCTCATGTTCGCCGCGTTCGTGCTAGGCGTCCCGATGTTCGCGGTGATCTGCGAGCTGATCGGGATCACCGGCAAGGACGCCAAATACGACAAGCTCTCCAAGGAGTTCACTCGGCTGCTGGTCTTCGCCTACAGCGCCACGGCGCTCTGGGGCGGCCTGCTCCTGTTCTTCCTGACCACGCTCTATCCCCGGTTCTGGGGTCACATGGCCCGGATCTTCGGGCTGTCGATGTGGATCTACGCCGGGCTCTTCTTCGTCGAGTCGTTCACCCTCTACCTCTATTACTACGGCTGGGACCGCTGGAAGACGGGCCGGGCCAAATGGGGCCACTGGGGCCTGGGCGTGCTGCTCAATGTGTGGGGCACCACCGTGATGTTCATCGCGAACGGGTGGCTCACCTACATGATGTCGCCCCCGTCCGGCGTGAGCGCCGAGACCCTGCCGGAGGAAGTGGGGCTCTGGAACGCGATCGCGAACGCCACCTGGATGCCGATCAACATCCACCGGCTGATCGCCAACGCGGTGTTCGGCGGGGCCATCGTGGCCGCCTACGCCGGCTATCGCTTCCTCTCGGCCAAGACCGACGAAGAGCGGGCCCATTACGACTGGATGGGTTACGTCGGGAACTTCATCGCCATCTCCACCTTCATCGTGCTGCCCTTCGCCGGGTACTACCTGGGCCGCGAGATTTACGAGTTCAACCAGCAGATGGGCATCACCATGATGGGCGGCTTCATGAGCTGGCTCTGGATCATCCAGGCGGTGCTCATCGGGGTGCTCTTCCTGGCGGCCAATTACTACCTCTGGCTGGGGATGGGGCGGATCCCCGGGGCCGAACGATTCCGGCCCTATACCAAGTGGATGCTGCTGGTGCTGGTGGTCTGCTGGATCGTGTGGGGCACCCCTCATACCATGATCGCGAGCCGGGCCGAGCTGGCCGCGATGGGCGGGTCGCACCACCCGTTTCTGAACGTGCTGGGGGTCATGAGCGCCAAGAATACCGCGGTGAACCTCATGATCCTGACCACTTTCCTGTCCTTCCTCATGTATCGGCGAGCCAACAAGCTTCCCACCGTCGCCTGGGCCCGGACCGGGACCATGGTGCAGGCCGCCATGTTCGTCCTCGCGGCCGGGGTGGTGCTGTTCTATGGGGTGTACGGCTACTTCGTGGAAGCCATCGTCCGGATCGGCTTCAGCGTGTACCAGGTGGTGGCGGTCCTGGCCTGCATCGTCGGCGTCACGGTCATCGATGTGCTGCTGGTGCGGGGGGCGGAGTCGCGGGGCGAGATTCGCTGGGGCCAGATGCCGGACCGCTCCCAGTACGCCCTCTTCGTTCTGGCTGTCACCTTCACCTGGCTGATGGGTCTCATGGGCTTCGCCCGGAGCGGGATCCGGCAGCACTGGCACGTATGGGAAGTGATGCGCGACACGAGTCCATCCGCGGCGACCCCCGCGCTGGGCTACGCCGCCAACATGATCAGCACCTGCGTGGTGATCTTCCTGGCCCTGGTCGCGTTCATCTTCTGGCTCGGCGGATTGGCCGAGCGGGGCGCGCAGAAACCCGCCTCCGCCACGGAGGGATGAGCCAGCCATGTGGCGCACCAACCTCAAAGTGCTGGTCTTGGCCCTGCTGGTGATCGGGTTCTACACCACGGTCGCGCACGTCATCCCCCAGCTGCAGTCCGAGGTCCCCGAAGAGCTGAACCTGGGCACGGGCGTGAGCGCCGATGCCCTGGTCGCGGCCGGCGAACGGATCTACAATGGCGCCGGCGGCTGTACCGCCTGTCACGGCCTGGGGACCCGCGCCCCCAACCTCCTGACCGATCATGCTGGCCAGGGCGCTATCGGCGCGCGCTGCGGGACCCGCGGCAAGGACTGCAAGCTCTACCTGTACGAGGCCATGACGACCCCGGGTGCTTTCCTGGTACCGGGGTTCGAGAACATCATGCCCGATATGCGGCGCCAGATCTCGGAGGACCAGATCTGGGCTCTGATCGCCTACCTCCAGTCGCAGGGCGGGGAGGTCACGGTGAGCGAGAGCGATCTGCCCAAGGGCGGCCGGGGCGAGCCCCCCACGCCGGCCGGGCCGGTGCTGACGACGACCACCGACGCCGCGACGCTCATCACCGAGAAGGGCTGCATCGGCTGCCATGTGCTGAACGGCACCGGCGGCCCAGTAGGACCGCCGTTCGACGGCATGGGCCGCCGGCTCAGCGCCGAGCGGATCCGCCGCGCCATCCTCGAGCCCAACGCTGACACCGCGAAGGGCTACGAGAAGGTGGCCGGGAGCATGCCCGCCACCTTCGGTCAGATGCTCTCGGCCCAGCAGCTGGAAGCCCTGGTGGGCTTTCTCTCGAGCCGCCGGTGAGCCGCCTCCGCGCCGCGCTGGGCCATCCGTTCTGGCAGGCGGTGCTGCTGCTGGTGCTCAGCTATCTGCTCTTCACGCTGGGCATTGCCTACCTGCCGCCCCTGGTCGGGATGAAGAGCGCGCCGGTGCCGAACAGCGTGGTGGTGCAGTACATGCTGACCGCCCTGGTGGC
>DASWKS010000621.1:0-1511 GCA_036396495.1 Gemmatimonadales bacterium | reverse complement strand
GTTCCGCTGGCACGATCAGTTCAACCTGGCGCTCGATCCGGTCACGGCCCGCGCCTTCCACGATGAGACGCTCCCGGCCGACGGGGCCAAGCTGGCCCATTTCTGCTCGATGTGCGGTCCCAAGTTCTGTTCCATGAAGATCACCCAGGATCTCCGGGAGCAGGCCCGCGGGATGGAACAGAAGTCCCGGGAGTTCCGGGAGCGGGGAGGGGAACTGTACGTCCAACAGCAGGGAGCAGGGAGCAGGAAGCAGGGAGCAGGAAGCAGGGAGCAGGAAGCAGGGAGCAGGGAGGCGGATGAAAGCATCGTCGCGTGAGTGCTGAGCGGCCGTCCGATGCCGGGACCTCCCCGCAGCGGCGGGTGGACCGGATCCGGGTGTTCCGGGAGGAACTGTCCGCGGTCGAGCAGGAGCTCGGGCCCCTGCTGGAGCCGCCGGCCCGGGCCCGATTGGATGAGCATCACTCAGCCGTCCTCGACCGGCTCAAGGGCGCGTTCGATGTGGATGCCAGCGAGGCGGAACGGCAGCTTTCGCTCGGCATGCGGGTCGCCTCGCTGCTGGGCGCCTTCGCGTTCTGCGCCGCCGTGTTCTTCTTCTTCTACCGCTACTGGGGGCGGATCTCCACCCCCACGCAAGTCGGGTTGCTCGTGTCCGGTCCTCTCCTCGGCCTGGCAGCGACGGAATTCGCGGCCCGCCGGGAGCGCACTTTGTACTTCGCCCTGCTGGCCGGGTTGGTCACCTGCGCCAGCTTCGTGCTGGCGCTCGAGGCCCTGGGACGCATCTTCAGCCTCCCGACGTCGCCCTGGCGGTACCTGGCGTGGGGCGGGTTCTGCTGGACCCTGGCCTTCGCCTATGGTTTCCGGCTGGTCCTCGCGGCCGCGGTGGTGAGCCTCACCGTGTTTCTGTTGGGCAGTGCCACTCTCCTCACCGGGGCCTGGTGGGCCAGCTTCTTCTCCCGGCCGGAGGGAATGGTCCTGGTGGGGGCGGCGTGGGTGGGGATGCTCGCGGTTCGGCCCTCGCTGTTGCCGCCGGATTTTGCCGCCACGGTTCGTCTCACCGGCGCCAGCATCGCCTTCATCGGCTTGTTGACTCTGGGCCTCAATGGCAATCTGAGCCTGGTGCCGCTGGGCCGGCGGGTGCTGGAATCGATCTACGATGCGGTTGCCCTGGGCGCGGGTGCCGCGGGGATTGGGCTCGGCATCCGTCGTGGCTGGGCCGAGACCCGGCTGGTCAGTACCGGGTTCGTGATCTTGCTGCTGGTGGTGAAGGCTTTCGACTGGTGGTGGGAGTGGCTGCCGCGGGAGCTGTTCTTCCTGGTGCTCGGCCTCATGGCGGTCGGGATTCTGGTGGCGTTGCGGCGGCTTCGCGCGAGGCTGGCGTGAGACCCGGCGTGCGGCTCACCCTGGTGATCGCTCTGGTCTCGATGGCCGGGTCGGTCGGGTTGGGTGTGTGGAACCGGGTGGGCGAAGCCGGCGATGGCGTGCCGCTGTACGTCGAGACCGAGGCGTACGTC
>DASWKS010000620.1:0-9924 GCA_036396495.1 Gemmatimonadales bacterium | reverse complement strand
GGCCGCTAGCGCGCCTTGGCAAATCGGGGACCTGCCCGTGGCGCCCCCCGGGCTCCGGCCTCGCGCAAGAAACCCACCGAGTAGTCGAGCACCGGATCCCGTCCCGCCTCGAAATCGGCGGCCACCAGCGGTACGTACAGGTCGGGTGCGATGCCCGATCCCTCCACCACTTTCCGGTCGGCCGTGCGAACGATCCATCGCGGCACGCCGACCCGCCATCCGTCGACCAGGTCGACGAACTGGGGATTCCCTGAGGACCCCGCGGTGGTGTCCCCCACGATGGCGACCTGCGGCATTTCGCGCATGAACGCCACGAAGGTCTCGTTGGAGCTGGCGGAGCGGCGCCCGGCCAGGACGTGCACCGTTCCGGTAAACTGCCACGTGCCGCGCGGCTGAATGGTGCGGGGCGTCTCCGGCGTGAGGTCGTCGTGGCGGGGCCCATTGCGGAACTGCAGGTATTCTCCGGTCACCGGCACCGGGGTGAATCGCGCGGCGACGTCGCGGGCCAACTGGTCGTCTCCGCCGGGGTTCGGGCGCACATCGATGATCAGGTGCGACCGGCCGCGGAATCGTTCCAGGATCTGATCCACATCGGCCGCCGAGAACTGGGCGGAGTTCCACCCACCGATCGCGATGTAAGCGACCCCGGCAAACTCGGCCCATCCCAGATTGGGTTTCGCCTGAATCCACCCGCCTTGCGCCGCATACTGGAGCCACACAGTCTGGTCCCAGTTGACGAAACGGCTGCTGGTGAAGGTCGGGATCGACTGTCCTCCCGGGCTCAACAGATACGCGTGACCATCGCGGAGGGGTGCCAGGGCGGTCTTCACGACATCGATGAATGCGCTGGTGCTGGCCGCACCGGCCGCCGGCCCGGCGTACTGCGCCCGGATCGACGCCCAGTCCACCCCCTTGAGGCCGAAGGACGGGTACTGGGCATCGAAGGCTTCCCACATCCGGCTGAATGCGTCGCCGTATCGTTCCCCGGGCGCCACCGGGTTGTCACCACAGGCCGCCGCTGCAATGGTGGCGATCGTGATGAATGCCGAGTGCCGGAGGACTCTGAGCATGGCCGGACTCCTGCAGGGTTGGGGAAGTGCGCAGTTGCAGCCCTCCAGCGCAGCATGCGTGGCGGGAGGTGAGGAGACAATGAGTCCGGCGTGAATCGTTCCTAACCTCCGCCTAAGTTCCATCCGTGAGCATCCTCTCCTTCGGTGGCGTCACGGTCCGCTTCGGCGCCCGGACCCTCCTCCGCGACGTCACCTTCACAGTGGACGGTGGCGAGCGGTGGGGGATTGTGGGACGGAACGGGGCCGGCAAGACCACCCTGTTCCGGCTCATCACCGGGGCTATGGAACCGACCGCGGGAGCGGTGGTGAAGACCTCGGGCCTCCGGGTGTCGCTGCTCGACCAGCTCAGGGATTTTGGCAGCGCGGCCACCGTCTGGGAAGCCGCGGCGGCGGGGTATCGCGACGCGCTGGCGCTGGAGCGTTTGCTGGAGCGGCAAGGCGAGCGCCTGGCGGAGCTGGGGGAGGCCGTGACCGAAGCCGACCTGGTGCGTTATGGCAGGGACCAGGACGCGTTTGCCCACGCCGGGGGCTACGAATTCCATGCGCGGGTTGACGCGGTGCTTCAGGGTCTTGGCTTCGATGCGCTCGAGTCGAAGCGGCGGCCGCTGGCGGGCCTGAGCGGAGGAGAGCAGGGCCGCCTGGGATTGGCCGCCCAGCTCGCGGCTCCGGCTGACGTTGTCCTGCTCGACGAGCCAACCAACCACCTCGATCTGGAAACCACCGACTGGCTGCGGCACTACCTGGGCGAGTTCGGAGAGTCGGTCCTGGTAATCAGCCACGACCGCGCGTTTCTCGACGACACCGTGGATCATGTCCTGCACGTGGCGGATGGCACCACGACGGCTTACCGGGGCGGCTACAGTGCGTTCGTCACCCAGCGGGCCGAGCGCCTGGTCACCCTGGAACGTCAGGTGGAGCAGCAGCGGCGGTTCATCGCCAAGGAAGAGGACTTCATCCGCCGGAACATCGCGGGGCAGAAGACGGCTCAGGCCAAGGGCCGTCGCCGGCGGCTGGACCGGCTTCCTCGGCTCTCGCCCCCTCCGTCGGATGACGAGACCATGGCGCTGCGGCTGGAAGCCGACGGCCGCAGCGGGGACCAGGTGATCATCGCCGAAGCGCTCGACATCCGGATCGGCTCGCGGCCCCTGGTGCGGGGTTTCAGCGCGGTCGCCCGCCGGGGGGACATGATCGCGCTGGTTGGACCTAACGGCGCGGGCAAGACCACTTTCCTCGCTACGCTGCTGGGTGAGCGACAGCCGTCCAGGGGCTCGATCCGCTTCGGGGCGGGGGTGACGCCATCGTGGTTCCGGCAGGACCTGGCCCAGGTGCCGCTCGACCGGACCCTCTACGAGAGCATTGCGTCGGTCCGCCCCGCATGGGGCCGTGGCCCCATTCAGGCCCATCTGGGCCGATTCGGCTTCAGCGGCGACGAGGTGCAGCGGCATACTTCGCTGCTCTCCGGGGGCGAACGGGCGCGACTGGCGTTGGCGCTGATCATGCTGACCCGGGCGAACCTGCTGGTGCTGGACGAGCCCACCAATCACCTCGATGTCGAGAGCATCGAAGCGCTGGAGGACGCCTTCGAGGGATTCGAGGGCAGTGCCATCATCGTGAGTCACGATCGGGCGTTCCTGCGCGAGCTCGCCACCCGAGTCTGGGCCTTCGACGGCGATCGCATCGTGGATTTCGACGGAGCCTTCGTCGAATGGGAACCCACCTGGGCCGAACGGCTGTCGCAGCGGGCCGCCGAAGTAGCCGACCGGGAGGCGGAGGTGCGCTCGGCGACGGAGATCAGGACCCGCCGGCTCAATCAGAGCAAACGCGACGCCGAACAGGCGCTGCGCACGGCGCGCGAGGCGGCAGCCACTCTGGAAGCCCTGGTCCAGCGACTGGAAGCCCGGGTGGCGGAGCTCGAGGCGGCGTTAGGGGATCCGGCGCTGTACGATGGACGGGGCGAGAATGCCCGGCGGGCGGGAGAGCTCGACCGGGAGTTGAAACAAGCCCGCAGCGGGTTGGATCAGACGCTGCTGGAATGGACCCGCGCCGAGGATACGGTTTCGCGACTCGCGACTAGCGAGTAGCAACCAGATAATCGAGGAAGTCGGTTGTCGGCGGCCGATGTCCCAGCTGTCGCAGCATGGTGGCTAGCTGGCCCCGATGATACCCGGCGTGATGGGCGGCGTGGTAGAGCGGGACCCAGGCCGGAATGACGTGCGAATCCTGGCCGTTCTCGGCGGGCATGGTGATGGTGGCCGCCATGCCGAGGCTCAGTTGCCTCACGAACGCGAGCTGAGCCTCTTCGATCTCACGCCACGTGGCTCGGATATCCTCCAGGTAGGGATAGTCGGCCGGTTGCAGCGCGGCGCGCGGGGGCTCGCCCCGGAACCGGTCCAGCCAACGGCCGTCGGCGGAGAAGATATGGACCATTGTGTCCCGGATGGACGGGTAGCTGCTCCAGGTATCCTGGGTGAAGCGCTCGGGGGTAAGCGTGGCGATCTCCTGGCAGTAGAGATCGTGGGCCCACAGCTTGTGGCCATACCACTGGACGAAGGGATCTGCCATGGCACGAAATCGGTCGAAGCTAGTCGAAGACGGTCGAAGACAGTCGAAGAAGGTAACCTCCCACGCCCGAATCCTGGAAACCGTTCGGAGAATCCCTAAGGGCCGGGTTGCCACTTACGGTCAGGTGGCCAAGCTGGCTGGGTTTCACCGACAGCCCCGGCTGGCCGGCTACGCCCTTCGCCATGCGGGCGAGGACGTACCCTGGCACCGAGTCATCAACGCCCGAGGGGAAATCAGTCCCCGGGCTGCTTCGGACAGCGTCACCCATCAGCGGGCCTTGCTCAAAGCGGAGGGGGTCAGGTTGGAGAGCGCGGGACGGATCGACCTCAAGCGATACCAGTGGCGACCCCGCAGGTAGATTGATCCGCGGCCTCGACCCCCTTCGACCCGCTTCGACCCCCTTCGACTGCCGGCTAATGCCAGGATTCCAAGAGTACACAGCTTACGATGCCGTCGGGCTGGCCGAGCTGGTTCGGCGGGGAGAGGTTTCGCCTCGGGAACTGGTCGATGAGTGCATCGCGCGGATCGAGCGGCTGAACCCGAGGCTCAACGCGGTCATCCATCCGATGTTCGAGCGGGCCCGGCGTGACGCCGATGCCGGATTGCCCGACGGCCCGTTTCGCGGCGTGCCGCTCCTGATCAAGGACCTTGTGGCCCTGGTTGCGGGCGAGCCGATGCGGGCCGGCTCCCGGTTTCTGCGGGGATTCGTGCCCGACCACGATACCGAGCTGGTGGCGCGGTATCGCGCGGCGGGACTGGTCATTGTGGGCAAGACCAACACGCCCGAACTGGGCCTGGTCCCGTTCACCGAGCCCGAGCTGTTCGGCCCCACCAACAACCCCTGGGACCCACGCCGGATCGCCGGCGGCTCGAGCGGCGGTTCCGCGGCGGCCGTGGCCAGCGGGATGGTGCCGGTGGCAGGCGGCGGTGATGGCGGGGGTTCGATCCGGATCCCGGCCTCCTGCTGCGGAATCTTCGGCCTCAAGCCCACCCGCGGCCGGACACCGCTCGGCCCCGATCGGGGTGAGCTCTGGCAGGGCTGCGTGGTGGAACACGTCCTGTCCCGCAGTGTGCGTGACAGTGCCGCTCTGCTCGACGCCACCGCCGGAGGGGACGTGGGTGCTCCTTATTTCATGCCGCGCCCCGATCGGCCCTACCGGGACGAGGTGGGAAGCGAGCCTGGGCCGCTTCGGATCGCCTTTACCACCCGTCCCTGGCTCGGCCGTCAGGTTCATGACGACTGCGTCCGGGCGGTGCATCGCACCGTGGAGCTGTTGCGGTCGCTGGGACATCAGGTGGAGGAGGCGGAACCGGATTTCGACGGGAAGGCCTTCGCGCGAAACTTCATGGTGATGGTGGCGGGCGAATGCCGGGGCGATATCGAGGAGGCCGAACGGCTGGTCGGGCGGAAGGCCGGTCCGGCGGATTTCGAAGGCGAGACCTGGGCCCTGGGACTGCTGGGCAGGACTCTGAGCGCGGCGGAGTTTGTCACCGCCACGCGGCTGCTGCAGATGGACGCCCGGCGGATCGGCCGGTTCTCCGCCGAGTGGGATGCGCTGCTGACTCCCACGGTGGCCTTGCCGCCGCCGCCGACCGGGTCGCTTCAACCCACCCCGCGAGACCGCCTGATCCTCAAGACGCTGGGGCGGGTCGGGGCGGGAAGGGTCCTCGAGATGATGGGCATGCTGGATGAGGCCGCGGCGAACGCCTTCGAGTTCACGCCCTGGAGTCCGGTCGCGAACGTCACCGGCCAGCCGGCCATGTCAGTGCCGCTCGAATGGAATGCCGAAGGGCTGCCGATCGGGGTCCATTTCACCGGGCGTTTCGGCGACGAGGCCACCTTGTTCCGGCTGGCGGGACAACTGGAGCGGGCCCGGCCCTGGTTCGATCGCCGGCCACCGGTCAGCTGACAGCAACTACCATCCACGGATTACACGGATTACGCGGATTCAAAAACACTTTGAGTTCGGCAAGCGGACTTGTCCGCAGATTGCGCAGATGCCGCCGATCACTCGGTACCTGCTTGGCGCAGTTTAACACAGTACTTTGGGTGGTTTAGTACAATCGCTTATCTGCGCAATCGGCGTAATCTGCGGATGACTTTGCAGTGAAAACAAGCCGCACCATCTGAAGCCCTATCTCGACGATGGCGTCGCCTAACAGCAGGGAGGGATCGTGAGGAATATTGGCACCATCTGGCTTATCCTGATGGGCGGTGCTGCCGCGTTGTCGGCTCAGTCGCGCCCGGGGACCGACGCCATGTTGGCGGCGCTCGATGCCAGGAGCGGCGCCTACACCGGTGTGGCGCGTCGGATCTGGGAGTTCGCCGAGGTGGGGTACCAGGAGACCCGCAGCAGCGCCCTGTTGCAGGAGCAGCTCCGCGGCGCCGGATTCACGGTCGAGGCCGGAGTGGCCGACATCCCCACCGCGTTTGTCGCCAGCTGGGGCCAGGGCAGCCCGGTGATCGGCATCGTGGGAGAGTTCGATGCCCTGCCGGGATTGTCCCAGGATGCCACCCCCATGCGGAAGATTCTGATCGAGGGCGGGCCGGGCCACGGGTGCGGCCATCACCTGTTCGGCACCGCCTCCACCGCTGCCGCAATCGCGGTGAAGGAATGGCTGCAGCAGAGCGGCCGGGCCGGGACCGTCAAGTTCTTCGGTACGCCGGCGGAGGAAGGCGGAGGCGCCAAGGTCTACATGATTCGCGCCGGCCTCTTCCGAGGGATCGACGCAGTCGTCACCTGGCACCCGGGCGACGTCAATCAGGTCACCAAGGCCACCACCCTGGCCAACATGAGCGCCAAGTTTCGCTTCCGCGGCGTCAGCGCGCACGCGGCGGCGGCGCCGGAACAGGGCCGCTCCGCCCTCGACGGCGTCGAAGCGATGAACAGCATGGTGAACCTGATGCGGGAGCACGTGCCGCAAGAGACCCGGATCCATTACATCATCACCGCCGGCGGCAAGGCGCCCAACGTGGTCCCCGACTTCGCCGAGGTCTACTACTACGCCCGGCACAGCGATATGCGGCTGCTGGACGGAATCTGGGAGCGAGTCACCAACGCTGCGAAGGGCGCCGCGCTCGGCACCGGCACCACCATGGATTTCGAGCTGGTCAATGCGGTGTACAACGTATTGGCGAACGATTATCTGGCCGATCTCATGGAGCGGCAGCTCAAGCGGGTGGGCGGCATAACCTACACGCCCGAGGAGCAGCACTTCGCCGAACAGCTCCGGCCCTCGCTGGCCGGGACGGTGCCGGCCCCCGGCACCGAAGCGAAGATCCTGGCGCCGGAGGTCGGAGTCTCGAGTGGGTCGACCGACATGGGCGATGTGAGCTGGGTGGTGCCGACGGTTCAGATGAGCGCGGCCACCTGGGTGCCCGGCACCCCGGCGCACAGCTGGCAGGCCGTAGCCGCAGGCGGAATGTCCATCGGCGCCAAGGGAATGATGGTAGCCGCCAAGACCATGGCGCTCACGGCGGTGGAGCTCTTCAGCGATCCGTCACACCTCACCCGGGCCCGGGCCGAGTTCGACCGCCGGGTGGGAGGGCACCAGTACCGCGCCATGGTGGGAGATCGGAAGCCACCGCTGGACTACCGTAACTAGTCGAAGGTGGTCGAAGACGGTCGAAGTTGGTCGAAGACGGTACCCGCCGTTCGATGCGGCCTCGTGGCCTTCTTCGACGCCTTCGACCGCCTTCGACTGTCTTCGACTACCAGGACACATACCGATACATCAGCCGAACCATCGGATACGCCTGCCGCATGGTCGGCGCGGAAAACTCGATCGTGGTGCCGTCCACTCGCCGCACGCCCGGGATGACCTCCACGATATCGGCTCGCGTGGTGGTATCGAACCGGAGCCGCACCGTCACCGGTTCCGTTGGCCGAAGGGGACGAAACGAGCGGAGGTCGGCCAGCGCGGCCGTGACGGCGTCGCGGAGTTTCGCCCGCACCAGGTCGGGGTGATCGAGCCGTGCCACCTGGCCTCCGACGGCCAGTTTGGTGGCGACGGTCCGGACTGTGGGCAGGAGCAACCGGATCTCGCGGGTAAAGGTCGAATCCCCTGCCGCGACCACCACCGGAACCCCGACCGACCCGGCCAGGTAGGCGTTCAGGCCACCCTCGCCTACTTCGGTGCCGTTGATCCAGAGCCCCTGCACCGTGCCGGAGCCGGTATGGGCCAGAAAGCCGTCTTCGCTCCGGGCCATGGCGTGATAGCCCACGAAAACCACAGCGTCGTAGGTCGAATCCAGTCCCTGGGTCATCCCATAGGGCTTGACCGCCCCCTGGATGTACTGGACCCGGGGATCCAGCCTGGTGTGGAGCAGGTTCTGCATGTCCCCGTGGGAATCGTTCACCAGAACCTGGGCCGCGCCCCGGGCAAAGATCGCCTCGACGACCGCGTTCACCTCCGCGGTCATGAGCTCCCGGCCGGTGCTGTAGTCTTTGCCGTTGGAGCTGGTCATGGCACCGGTCCCGATGCCGCCGATCCCTTCCATGTCGACGGAAATGAACACTCGCACCGGGCGGGTCTGAGCCGTCAGGGTGCAGGGCAGAACCAGCGCCAGAACCGCGAGCGGGCGCAGCAATCGCATAGTGAGCTCGGTGAGGGGCCGGCGGCAAAAATACCGTCGACTCTCGTGACTGGCGAGCCAAGGTGGTAGAATTGCGCCAATCCCTATTAACCACGTGGCTGGATCAACTCGTTACTTACTGCTTGCGGGGACTCTCCTCGCGTCGGCCCGGCCTTCCCCGGCCCAGCAACCGGATTCGGTGACGATCGTCGCCGGCATGCGGTACAAGTCCGGGGGGCCGCTGGGGTGGCTCACGCGCTGGGTCTTCGGAGCCCGTCATCGGGAGCTGTGGGGGACGCCGGTCCGGGTCGAAGCCATCGTCCCGGAGCGCTGGCGAGGGGGGATCACCCTGCTGGGGGCGGATACCGGTCTCAGGATGGGCTATCTCTACTACCGGGACTCAGTTGGCGAAACCTGGACCTTCCGGGCGATGGACCGGGATCTCACCGCCCTGATGCCCGACAGGTTCCGACGGGCCGCCATGTCCGGATTCTTCCAGGACCTGTACAGCGCCCGGCACCCTGGTGCTCCGCTGGTCTGGCCCACCCTGGCCCGCGCGGCGGGAGTGGGCGTGACCTCGGAACGCCTGGTGGCCATGATGACCGGCTCGGCCCCGTCGCCCGGTTTCCTGGAGCATGGGGTGGAAACCCGCTTTCGACAGGAGCTGGACGATCCCGGCGTGGCCGTCCCGACCTCGGCGCTGCTGGAAACCCTCGCTTCGCCCGGCGCGCAGGCGGTCGACACCGTCTCCTACCTGCGGGAGCGACTGTTCGACCTCTATGTCGGCGCCTGGGATCCTCTGCCCCAGGAGTGGCTCTGGGCGGAGCGGGGTGGGATCTTCACACCGCTCCCGAGGGATCGGGACGGCGCCTTCTCCCGATTCGACGGACTGGTGGCATCGCTGGCCGCGACCGGATGGGCCGAGCTGGCCGAGTTCGGCGAGGATTACACCGGCAAGCTGCCCGTCACGGCCCGAACCCGAGTGCTCGATCGCCACCTGCTGACGGGGCTCGACCGCTCGCGCTGGATTCCGGTGGCACTCGAGCTTCGGGCCCGCCTCACCGATTCCGTCATCGAAGCGGCGGTCGATCACCTCCCGCCGGAGTACCGCGCCCGGAACGGGGCGGAGCTGGCGGCGAAGCTGCGATTGCGCCGGGACGGTCTCCCTGAAGCCGCGCAGCGATTCCGGCTGCTGGTCGTCGAAGACGCCGACGTCTACGGGACCACCGGCTCCGACAGTGTCAGCGTCGAATTCAGCGTCGACAGCGTGATGCGGATGCGGATCGCCGGACGCTTCGACCAGAGCTTTCACGCCGCCGAGACCAACCTGGTCCGGTTGTATCTCCGAGGTGGCGACGATGTCGTGCTGATCCGCGGCTCCGGGGTCTTCGCGCCGATGCTGCACCTGGCCGGGCCAGCCGGGGTGACCATCATGGACTCAAGTCTGGCGCGACGCCTCCAGGTAAGTCGGGACTTGTCTCCACCGGAGCTGGTGGATGCGGCGGAGGCGCCCCTGGTCCGCGGCAGCCGCTTCAATGCGATTCCCTGGCTGGGATTCAACTCCGACCAGGGGTTGCTGGTTGGAGGCGGTGTGGTCCAGACCACTTACGACCCCGATTGGGACCCCTGGCGCAGGCTGATTCGGCTTCGGGCGGCGTACGCGACCGCGCCCAGCGCCTTCGGGGTGGAGCTGCGGGGTGAGTTCCGGTTCCGGTC
>DASWKS010000619.1:0-4087 GCA_036396495.1 Gemmatimonadales bacterium | reverse complement strand
CCAGCGTAAGCCCGGTGTCGGTCACCCGGCCGGTCACGACCACCTGGGCGCCTTGCTGCAGTGCGAGCACCACGGGGCTCATGCCGAGATAAGCGTTAGCCGACAGCACCTGGGAGCGGACCTCGCTGAGCGGGCGGCCGGTATCGAGATCGTTGAGCGGGTGGCCCTTCGCGATCAGCTCATCCAGCCGGTCCAGGATGTCATCACCCACCACCAGGCCCACCCGGAGCTTCCCCGCCAGCCCCAGCTTCCGGGCCACGGCCAGCACCGCCTCGGCGCAGCCGCGGGGATTGACTCCACCCGCGTTGGTGACGACCCGGATGCCCTTGGCGGCGACGTCGGGCAGAATCCGCTCCATCAGGGGAATGAAATCCCGGGCGTACCCCGCCTTGGGATCGCGGGTCCGCTGCTTCTGCATGATGGACATGGTGACTTCAGCCAGGTAGTCCATCATCAGGTAGTCGATCTTCCCGCCTTTCACCTGGCGGACCGGGGCTTCCAGCCAGTCGCCCCAGAATCCCTGCCCGGCGGCAACGCGAACCAGCTTGGGTCGGGTCATGGCATCAACGGCCCGGGGACCTCGGGGAGACCGGTTTCGCGAATCCACAGCCGATCGCCCGAGCGGGCGGTGAAGCGGACCAGCGGGAAGAAGCCGTCGCCTAACGGCCAGGGGGATGGCGGCAAGGAGAATTGCGCGCCCAGATTGTCGCCCAGCGTCACCGGTTGTTCGGCGTAGAGCCGGATCGCCAGCCGGCCGTTCCAGCGATGATCGGCTCCCGGCTCGGCGAAGCCGGGGCTGAGTACTACCTCGGCTGTCCGATCCGGTCCCGCCGGCAGATCGGTCTCAAGTCGTCCCACCGCGTAATTCATGGGTGATGCCGCGATCTGGCGGCCATCGGCATCGAGCAGCGTCAATCCGAAATCGGTGAAGAGGGGCCACTGATCCCGTTCGAGATGGAGCTCGATGACGGCGCGCCGGGCCCAGGACGGCAGGGCGAAGCTGAGCCGGCGATCCTCCGACCCGCGCGATGAGGTCACGATCCCTCGCTCCGCCCCGATTACTTCGCCGGAGACGGTCGCGGCGACCTCGCGCACCGGGCTGGTCCGCAGCGTGACGACCTGTTTGCGCCGCTCGGCCGCGAGCCGGATGGGCGCCGGATCGATCAGCACCACCGCATCGACCGGAAGCGCCGGCCCAGCCATCACCACCAGCTCGTAGACGCCGCGCCGCACATCGCGGGCATCGAGCTCGAAGAGTGCGACCGAATCCTCGGCCCCGGCGGCCTGCGCGCCTCCGCCCCGCCACGGCATCCCGCCGGGCTCGAACAGGAAGGCGAGCAAGGGCGCGCCTCGGGGATCGCCCACCTGGATCCGGACGCCGCGGCCGCTGTCCGCCAGGATGGGAATCCGGCGCAGTTGCCCTTCGGGCACGCGCAGCGGCACCCGTTCCCGGTCGGCCGGGAGAGGCCGAGGCACCACCACGGTCGTGATCAGCCGGAACGATGGTCCCAGGGCGCTGTCGGCGCCCAAGCCTTCAACCGTGCCGACATATACGCCGGGCTCGCGCAGCCGTTCGCCGCGATAGCGGAGCGCGACGGCCGCGCTGTCGGCGATCTCGACCCGGGCCGGCGGCTGGATCCAAAGTGCATCGCTGACCAGTCGAAACTCGTGCCTGCCAGACGCGCGCAGGGTGAAATGGCCCACCGAATCCCGCAGGCCCTCCGGATACATCGCCGCCGACACCCCCCGTTGGGCGTCGACCGTCACGGAGATCGCGCGGAGACTGGGTCCGATGAGCCCCCAGGCTTCGACCAGATCCGGCTGGCCCGCGCCCTGATCCAGCCAGGTGTTCCCCGCCAGCGGACGGCTCGCAGCCATGAGGGCCCGTCGCAGGGCCGCGGCTTCGGCCGACCGGCCCAGGGCGACCAGCCCCGACCAGAGCCGGGTCACAAGCCCGGCGACGTGCGGGGCCGCCATACTGGTTCCGTTCTTCACTTCCTCGCCGGTCTGAAAGGGAGGAACGCTGGAATAGGCCACGCCGGGTGCGACCAGATCCGGCTGAGCCAGCTCTCCCCCCCGGGCGCTGAAGAACGCCACCAGATCGGGCCGGCGGCGACCCTCGGACGAGGGCGGGAGAAACGCACCGGGATAGGTGGCTCCCACGGTGATGGCCCGACGGGCGGAGGCCGGGAAGCCCATGGTGGACAGGCCCGGACCGTCGTTACCCGCGCTCAGGGTCAGGACCACATCGGGATGGGCGGCGAGGATCGAGTCGACCATGCCATCGATGCGGGCCCGACCTTCGGCTTCGTTGCCCACTCCGAAGCTCAGATTGATCACCAGCGGCAGGCGGTGCTGCGCGGCGAATCGGATCGCGTAGTCCAGGGCCCGGACCATCGACCCGGTGACGGTGATACCGCCTCGGGCGTCGTTGGCGATCTTCAAGCCTAACAGCTGGGCACCGGGGGCCACGCCGTCGAAGCCGGCGACACCGTAAAGGTCGTTCCCCGCCGCGATCCCCGCGACGTGGGTACCGTGACCGCTGGTGTCGAAGTACAGGTCGAGCAGCGGCGCGACGCCGGCGCCGCGATCCTCGAGATTGATCGCCAGGGTCACCGGCGCTGGGCGGCCCCCGGTCTTCCAGCCGAAGGTGTCCCGGCCCAGGAGATAGTCGCGCAGGGGACGCTCGTTCTCGAGCGAGCCGTCCCCGTCGGTATCCAGCAGCACGATCCAGCCGTCGGTGGCCCGGGCCACGAAGACCGGGAGGGTGTCGCCCACGACTCCGTTGCCGTTGAGATCGGCCGCGGGCGGCTCGCCCAGCGCGAGCTCGTGCAGCGCGCCGCCGTAGATGGGGCCGCCGCTGTGCAACCCCCGGATCCGTCCGGCACCGCGCAGCCGGACCGGGCCGGCCCGAACCACATCACTCGTCAACTCGGCGGGCGACAGGACTACCCGGCCCTCAGCCGAGAAATCGCGCAGGTCGAGAATCTTGGGCTTGCCATCGGGCAACCGGTCGAGACCGCGAACCCCGGGATCGATTCCCCCATCCAGCACGGCGATCAACACCCCCCGGCCATCGTACTGGGGGAAGGCCCGGGCAAAGCCGGGAACGTTGGTCCCGGCCAGGGGCATCCAGCCTAACTGGGCGGCCTGGGCCGGGGGCGCAATCGGAGCCGGGGCGGAATCGGTGGCGGGCCGGCGGACCGCCGGGCGGACGGACGGGGGGTTGGCACCGGCGCACCCGGCGGCAAGAAGGACGAAGACGACTGAAAGGCAGACGCGGACGCCGGAACTACCGCCCGCCTGCCCGCCCGTCCGCCCGACCGTCATAGAGCCGGCAGCACAAAGGGCCCGAGATGCGGCCCAGCGTAGTTGGCGGAGACCCGGAGCAGAAACGCCAGCATATCGCGGGTCTCTTCCGGGGTGATGATGGTGTCGACCTGGCCCCGGGCGGCCGCGTGGCGGGCGTCGAGCTGGTGCTCGTAGTCTTCCCGCATCGTGTCCATCGCGGCTTCGGTCTCCTCGGAGACCTTCCGCTTCTCCTTCTTGGCCCGTTCCAGCTCGGTCCCGTGAACCGCGGCGACGGCCGAGTCCCCTTCCATCACTCCCATCCGGCCGGTGGGCCAGGAGAGGATGAAGTCGGGATCGAAGCCCTGGCCGGCCATCGCGTAGTAGCCGGCTCCCGAGGCGTGGTTCAAAGTCAGCACGATCTTGGGAACCACCGCCGTCGCCATCGCTTCGACAAACTCGGCGCCCGCCCGGATGATCCCCGATTCCTCGGCTTCGGGTCCCACCATGAAGCCGCTCACATCCTGAACGAAGAGAATGGGGAGCCGCTCCCGGTTGGCGGTTTCGATGAAGTAGGCCACCTTGCGGGCGCTCTCGGTGTAGATGATCCCGCCGAAGCGGGGCCGGGTTCCCGGCTGTCCCTTCACCACGCCGCGCCGGTTGGCGATCACCGCGACCGGCCAGCCCTCGACGTGGGCGTGACCGCAGATCATCTCCTTGGCGAGCTCGGGCTGGAACTCTTCGATCCGTCCATCATCCAGAAAGCACTCGAGCACCGCGTGCATGTCATAGGACATGC